>DSDS01000142.1 GCA_011048585.1 Desulfurivibrio alkaliphilus
CCCTCCCCCGGGCCCGGCTTACCGGTTGCTGACCGAAACCGCTTTCCCGGCCAAGGTTTTCGAGGTGTACGCCCCCTTCAATCCCCTGGCAGCCAGAGGCCGACACTGGCGGGAACAGGTGGAGCTCAACCAGTCGCAACGGCCCCGGATGGGCCATATGGTCATGGGAGCGATGGGTTCAGGCGGCCGCCCGGGTCAGAAGGGAGCCGGGGGCGAAGGGATCCCGGCTATCTTTGCCGGAGGGGAGCCGCGGCTGATTCTGGTGGGCTTGGACATGAGCGCCGAAGAGGCGGTGATCGGCCGCAACCGTCGCCATATCTTCTTTATTTCCCTGGCGCTGCTGCTGGCCGGCATTGGAGGCTGGACCGCCCTGCTGGCTATTCAGGGTTACCGCAAGGAGATGGAACGGGAGGTGCAGAAACATGAACATCTGGTGACGCTGGGCAAGATGGCGGCCGGGGTGGCCCATGAGGTCCGCAACCCCTTAAGTTCGATCAAGGGGCTGGCCACCCTGCTGGGCAACCGCTTCCCGACCGATGACCCGGACCGCGACACCGCCCGCCTGCTGGTCAGCGAGGTTGAGCGTCTCAATCGCAGCATCGGCGAGCTGCTCGATTATGCCCGCCCCCTGCCCCTCAACCGCCGGCCCTGCGATCTCAACCAGTTGTTGCAAAATTCGCTCAAACTGGTGGCCGCCGACGCCGCCGCCATCAAGGTGAAGCTGGAGTTTACCGCCGCCCCCCACCTGCCGACCCCCGATCTGGATCCCGACCGGATCACCCAGGTGCTGCTCAACCTTTATCTCAACGCCCTGCAAGCCATGCCCCAAGGAGGAGTGCTGCGGGTGCGGGCCGAGGCGGCGGGCGGGGAAAAGGTCCGGCTGGTGATCAGCGACAACGGCCTGGGCATTGCCCCGGCCGACCTGCCCCGGGTCACCGACCCCTACTTTACCACCAAGCCGGATGGTTCCGGCTTGGGCCTGGCCATGGTTCAGAAGATTATTGACGAACACGGCGGCCGGATAACCATCGCCAGCCGGGAGCATCAAGGAACCACGGTCACGATCACCCTCTGAGGGGCTTACTCTCTTTCCCGCTGAATATGGGCCCCCACCGCCGCCAACTTGCCCACCAGGTTGTCGTAGCCCCGATCCAGGTGATAAACCCGCGCGATTTCGGTGACTCCCTGGGCTGCCAGACCGGCAATCACCAGGGAGGCGCTGGCCCGCAGATCGGTGGCCATCACCTTGGCGCCGCACAGAGCGCCGGTACCGTTGACGATGGCGCTGTGGCCGTCCACCCGGATATCGGCCCCCATCCGGCGCAACTCCGCCACATGCATGAACCGGTTTTCAAAGATGGTTTCGGTGATCAGGCTCAGTCCCCGGGAAAAGCACATCAGGGCCATCATCTGGGCCTGCAGGTCGGTGGGAAAACCGGGATAGGGCATGGTTTTGATATCCACTCCCCGCAACTGGCCATTGCCGGTCACATGCAGGCGGTCCCGCTCCTCCCGCACCACGACCCCGGCCGCCCGCAACTTTTCGTAAAAGGAGGGGAGCAGGGAGGAATCGCAGTTGCTCAAGCTCAACTCGCCGCCGGCGGCGCCCGCCGCGATCAGGAAGGTCCCGGTTTCGATCCGGTCGGGGACGATTCTGATCCGAGCCTGCCGCAACTGGCGCACCCCTTCGATCTGCAGGGTATCGAAATCACGCCCCTTGATCCTGGCCCCCATCCCGTTGAGCATATCCACCAGATTGCCGATCTCCGGCTCCCGGGCCGCGTTTTTGATGATGGTGGTGCCCTGGGCCAGCACCGCTCCCATCAGAATATTTTCCGTGGCGGTAACCGAGGGGATATCGAAACAGATGGTGGCGCCGCGCATCCGATCGGCTACGACGGCATCGACATAACCCTGATCCAGTTGCTGGGTTACCCCCAGTTGCTCAAAACCCTGGAGGTGGAAGTTGATCGGCCGGGCCCCGATGGCGCAGCCGCCGGGCAAGGAGACCCGGGCCCGCCCCATCCGGGCCAGCAGCGGGCCCAGCACCAGCACCGAGGCTCGCATGGTTTTGACCAGGTCATAGGAGGCCTCAAAGCTGTGCAGGCCAGAAGTGTCGATGGTAAGGGTATCACCTTCCCGTTGCCAGGTTGTCCCCAAAGCCTCCAGCAGAGCCAGCATGGTCCGGGTATCACGCAGGTCGGGAACATTCTCCAGCACGTGGGGCCCGGGAGCCAACAGGCAGGCGCAAATCAACGGCAGGGCGGCATTTTTGGCCCCACTGATCCTGATCTCCCCCTCCAGGGGATGCCCACCCTCAATCACTATCTTGTCCATGGCTCCTCCGACAGCTAAGAATTCTTGGTAACCCGGCCAGATCGGGCAGGACTTCAACCCGATGGAAGGCGGGGCTGGCCCCGAACAGCTCCCGCACCGCCGCCTCCTGATCCCAGCCAATCTCCACCAGCAACCGGCCGCCGGGGCGCAGGTGGGGGGGAATCTCCCGGGCCAGGGTGATGATCTCCCGCAACCCCGCCTCGCCGCCATCCAAGGCCTGACGCGGCTCAAAATCCCGCACCTCGGGGGCCAGAGAAGCCAGGGCGGCGGCTTCCACATAGGGCGGATTACTGACCACCAGATCAAACTGCGGGGCCTGGGGACTGAAGGCGCTCAACCAGTCGGCGGCGAGCCAGGACACTTGGTTTTCCACGCCGTGCCGGCGGGCGTTGCAACGGGCGATGGCCAAGGCGGCAGGAGAGCGGTCCACGGCAACAACTTCGGCCCTGGGCAGTTCACGGGCCAGAACCACGGCCAGCACCCCGCTGCCGGTGCCCAGATCGAGAATATTGATGGTCCCGCTGAGGGGTAATGATTCCCGGGCAAACTTGAGGGCTTCCTCCACCAGCAGTTCCGTTTCGGGGCGGGGGATCAACACCGCCGGCCCCACCCGGAAAGAGAGGGACCAGAACTCCCATTCGCCCAAAAGGTAGGCCAGGGGCTCCCGCCCGGCCCGTCGCCTGACCAGCTGCTCCAGGAGGGCAAGCTGGGCGGGGGCGACTTGCCGCTCGCCGGCCAGGATCAAACCGGCCCGGTCGCAGCCCAGCAGCCAGGCCAACAGCAGATCCGCCTCCCGAACCGCCTCCTCGATCCCGGCCCGACGCCAGCAGGAACTGATCGCGCCGCGCAACTCCCGGATCGTGGCCCCAGGAGCCGCCACCAAGGGCGGCGATGGCGTGGTCCCGCCGGTCATCAGTGCTGCTTTAGGGCCTCGGTTTGATGGTGAAGCATCAGGGGTTCGATCACTTCATCCAGACGGCCGAGCATCACCTCGTCCAGGCGGTAAACGGTAAGGTTGATGCGATGGTCGGTGAGCCGGTTCTGGGGAAAATTGTAGGTGCGAATCCTCTCGCTGCGATCTCCGCTACCCACCTGACTTTTCCGGTCCGACGAGATCATGTCGTGCTGCTCCTGCTGGAGGCGGTCCAGCAGGCGGGCCCGCAGAACCTGCAGAGCCTTGGCCTTGTTCTTGTGCTGGGATTTCTCATCCTGGCAACTGACCACCAAACCGGTGGGCAGGTGGGTGACCCGCACCGCCGAATCGGTGGTATTAACGCTCTGCCCGCCGGGACCGGAGGAGCGAAAGACATCGAATTTCAGTTCGGCGGGGTTGATCTTCAACTCCACCTCCTCGGCTTCGGGCAGCACCGCCACCGTCACCGCCGAGGTATGCACCCGCCCCTGGGTCTCGGTATCGGGCACCCGCTGGACCCGATGGACCCCCGACTCATACTTCAGGCGGCTGTAAACATGATCGCCGCTGACCAGAGCGATAATCTCCTTGTAGCCGCCGATCCCGATGGGGTTACTGCTCAACACCTCCACCTTCCAGCCCTGATCCTCGGCGTAGCGGCCGTACATCCGAAAAAGATCACTGGCAAACAGGGCCGCCTCGTCGCCGCCGGTACCGGCGCGAATCTCCAGCAGGATATTTTTCTCGTCGTTGGGATCCTTGGGCAGCAAGGCCAGCCGCAGCTCCTTGTCCAGGGCCTCGATCCTGGCGCGCAACTCCTCGCTCTCGGCCCTGGCCAGGGCCAGGATCTCCTCGTCATCCTCCTCCTGGAGCAACTGACGATTGGCGACCAGATCCCGTTTCGCCCTCAGGTAGTCGCCATAGAGGGCGTCCAGCCGGCTCACCTGGGAGTGCTCTTTGGCCAGGGCCTGAAAACGGGCGGGATCGCCCACCAGCCCCGGGTCAGAAAGGCGGTTCTCCAGGTCTCTTTTGCGTTCGGCTATATCGGCAAGCTGTTCAAACATATTTTCACAGGGGGGAATTCAAACTGACGACAAAAAAACGCCCCGTGGCCGACTGCCGGCAACCGCCGGCACCACCAGGGGGCGCTCCAGATACCACTGAACGGCAAACTACTTGTCCAGGGTTCTGCCATACTTCTTGAGAAATTTTTCCACCCGGCCGGCGGAGTCGATCAGTTTCTGTTTGCCGGTGAAGAAGGGGTGACAGGCCGAGCAGATCTCCACCCTCACCTCATCCAGAACCGAGCCGATCTCAACCTCGTTGCCACAGGCGCAGGACGCCTTGATTTTATGATATTCAGGATGGATACCTTCCTTCATAGCCATGAACCTCCGATGATTTGAGCAAAATTAAGGGCAGTAGCGATAAAAACAAGCGATTATACCCCTTTTGGCAAACAATACAAGCAAAAGGTGATGTCGATCCGGCTAGTTTCCGCTGCTGCTGACCATGGAGGCAAAGAAATCATCGTTGGAGTGGGTGCGCTTCATCTTGTCCAGCAGAAACTCCATGGCATCCACCGGATTCATCGATGAAAGCAGCTTGCGCAGAATCCAGATCTTGTTCATCTCCTCGGGATTGAGCAGCAGATCCTCCTTGCGGGTACCCGACTTGGTGATATCCATGGAGGGGAAGATCCGGCGATCGGCCAGTTTGCGCTCCAGCACGATCTCCATATTGCCGGTGCCCTTGAACTCCTCAAAGATCACATCATCCATCCGGCTGCCGGTTTCGATCAGGGCCGAAGCGATGATGGTCAGGCTGCCACCCTCCTCGATATTGCGGGCGGCGCCAAAAAAACGCTTGGGCCGATGCAAAGCGTTGGAATCAACCCCGCCGGAGAGGATCTTGCCGCTGGGGGGGACCACCGTGTTATAGGCCCGGGCCAGCCTGGTGATGCTATCCAACAGGATAACCACGTCCTTTTTGTGTTCCACCAGCCGCCGGGCCTTGTCCAGAACCATCTCGGCCACCTGGATGTGGCGCTGGGGCGGCTCGTCGAAGGTGGAGCTGATCACCTCGGCGTTGGTCACGCTACGGGCCATGTCGGTGACCTCCTCGGGCCGCTCGTCGATCAGCAGCACGATCAGGATGATCTCCGGGTGGTTCTTGGTGATACTGTTGGCGATATCGGTGATCAGGACGGTCTTGCCGGTGCGGGGCGGGGCGACGATCAAACCACGCTGACCCTTGCCGATGGGGGACATCATATCCATGATCCGCATGGAGTAGTTATCCGGTTCCCGCTCCAGGCGAATCCGCTGGTTGGGATGGAGGGGAGTCAGGTTGGAGAAGAGGGTCTTATCGCGGGCCATCTCGGGCGGATCGAAGTTGACCTTATCCACCTTAAGCAGGGCGAAATAGCGCTCCCCCTCTTTGGGCGAGCGCACCGGACCCTCCACGGTATCGCCGGTCCGCAGGTTGAGCCGCCGAATCTGGGAGGGGGATACATAAATGTCATCGGGGCCGGGCAGGTAGTTGTAATCGGGAGCCCTGAGAAAACCGAAGCCATCCGGCAGCACCTCCAGTACCCCGCCGCCGTAGTTGTCACCATTCTTGCCGGAGGAGGTTCCTTGCTGCTGCAGGATGGCAAAAATCAACTCCTGCTTGCGCATGGCGGTATAGCCCTCGATATTCATCCCTTTGGCAATACTGGTCAATTCGGCAATTTTCTTACGCTTCAATTCCCCGAGATTCATGAACTTTTACTCTCCCTCTGTAGTCATCGGCGATGCTGCCGATCAAGCTTTGACTGGTTACACCTGTTTAAACGATCATGGCTGTCGGCCCTTGCCCCTCCGGACAAGAAAGATCGAAGAGGGGAGCGCGCCGGATTCACCGCAACGACCGAAGACCCCGCAGGGTCAAGCAAGGCAACAGATCTGTTTTAAGCAATAGTGTGTGTTAATTGGCAGGCAGCCCCGCACAGGTGACCGGGCCACAAGAATTGCATTACGAAATAACCGGATTTATACCATGGAAAAAACGTTATGGACCTGCAAAGGCAGGGTCGATGATTGACAACCGTGCCGGCGGGCGACCGCAGTGCCGACCAAGTCCTGAATACCGTTTATGCCCGGGGAAAGAACAGAATAACCGCCAGTGATCGGCAGATTAGGCGGGATAGTATTGGCTTCGAGACTGACTGTCAAGAATTTTCGCTTATTTTCTCTATTTTTTCCAGTTGTCGGCAGGTTGCTTCCCAGGAACCGGAGTTATCGATCAGGAGATCGGCCCGCACGGCCTTTTCCCGCAAGGGCATCTGGGCCGCAACCGCCGCCTTGGCCTCGGCAAGGCTCACCCCGTCGCGCTGAAGCAGACGGGCCAGACACACCTCTTCCGGAGCCCAGACTACAATTACCCGGGAAAAATCACTGGCCCAGCCCGCCTCATAGAGCAGGGGCACCTCCACCAGTATCCGCTCCCGGCCCACCGGATGCAAACGAGCGACCTCGGCCAGCATCGCTTCCCGGATCAAGGGGTGGAGCAGGTTATCGATCTCCGCCCGCAAGGAGGAATCGGCAAAAATAGCCCGCCGCAGCCGGGGGCGATCCAAGGTTGCATCGCCCCCCCGGAAGCGGGAACCGTAACGGCCCTCCAAGGCCAGCCACCCGGCCTGGCCGGGCTGCAACAGCTCCCGGGCCAACCGATCGACATCGATGGTCGCCAGCCCGTGGTTCTGGGCCAACCAACGGGTTACCCGGCTTTTGCCCGAGGCTATCCCGCCGGTAACTCCCACCAAATGCCGCCGCCACCGGGAGGTTTTTTTCATCGAGACAGCCCCGTCGTATGGGGTCCGCCGGGGGAGGCAATGGCTCGCAAGCTGCCTAGCACCGCCTCCAGGTCGGGCCACAGCGGGGCGGTAAACTGCAACCTTTCACCGCTGCGGGGGTGATCGAAGGCCAGGTGCAAGGCGTGCAGCCATTGCCGGTTGATCCCGAAACGGCGATCCCGGTCACCACCCTTGCCGTAAAGGGGGTCGCCGGCCACCGGGTGGCCCAGGGCCGCCATATGGACCCTGATCTGATGGGTTCTCCCGGTCTCCAAATCCAACTCCACCAGGGTATAGCCGGCTGAAAACCGCTCCAATACCCGCCAGCGGGTCGCGGCCGCCCTTCCCCCCTCAGGCCGCACCGCCATCTTCTTGCGCCGCACCGGATGACGGCCAATAGGAAGATCAACCCGGCCTTGCTCCCCCCCCATCACCCCGGTCAACAAGGCCCGGTATTTTTTTGCCACCGCCTGGCTTTTGAACTGGCGCACCAGTTCCCGATGGGCGCGGTCATTTTTGGCCACCACCAGGCAGCCCGAGGTATCCTTGTCCAGCCGATGCACAATCCCGGGGCGCAGTTCGCCGCTGATCCCGGAAAGGTCCCGGCAGTGGTGGAGCAGTCCATGGACCAAAGTTCCCTGCCAGTGCCCCCCGGCGGGATGGACCACCACCCCCGGCGGCTTGGCCAGGACCAGGATATCTTCATCTTCGTGGAGGATGTTGAAGGGTACCTCCTCGGCGACCAGCTCCACCGAAGCCGGCGGCGGCACTCGCACCTTTATCCGATCCCCGACCTTGAGCAAAGCCCCGGCCTTGGGTGAGGTGGTCGGGCCATCGGCAGCGCCAATGGCCGGAGAGCTGAGTTCCACCAAGCCCCGGCGAATCAGGGCCTGCAGGCGAGAACGGGTCAACTCCTGGCCAGCCAGGTGCTCGGCCAGAAAAAGGTCCAAGCGCCTTCCCGCCGCCGGCGGAGGCACAACAAATTCAAATGATGGGAATTCTTGCGAGGTCACGGGCAGTGGGGGACAGGGTTGGCAAACGGCAGACCGGAGCCAGCACCGCCACCATGGCAATCAGGAGAAGATCCGATCGATGCTGGCCGCCACCTGCTCTTCCTCGGTCTCCTTGGCCAAGGCGATCTCCTTGATCAGCAAGCTCTTGGCGGTATCCACCATCTTGCGCTCACCGAATGAAAGTTCCTTGTCCTCGCGCAACAGAAGCAGGTCGCGAAGTACCGCGGCGATCTCAAAAACCGAGCCGGTTTTGATCTTGCCCATGTACTCACGGTAGCGCTGGTTCCACGGCTGGGATTCAGGCTCCATGCCGCGTTCATTGAGAATATCAAAAACCTTTTTCACATCCCCGGCGGAGATGATGTTGCGCAGGCCCACCGTTTTGCAGCTCTTGGTGGGAATCATCACGGTCATGTTGGAATCGACGATCCGCATCACATAAAAGGACTGTTCCAGCTCACCGATGCACCGCGACTCAATCGACTCGATCTTGCCGACCCCATGGGCCGGGTAAACCGCCATATCACCTACTCGAAACACTCCCAAAGCCATACTCATGTTCCTCACCCCCCCAACCAGGAATCCTGTTTGCCGACGGGACAAAATCTCCCCGTCCCGGAAAAAAGGAAAACTGAGTGTAACACGTTCGGCGGGAATTATCAAATCTGAGTTAAAGAGGGGATGGCTGACGGGGGTGTTACTGGCCCTACAAGCCTTTCTCAATGGGCCAGGCGGGGGAGGCGTTGATCAGATTCATCGCCGCTTTTTCATCACGCTGCAACAAAAGTTGCACTCCCTCTTCCAGAAAAAGAAAGAGCTGTTCCAGGCGATCCCGCTCGGAGGGGGCAAAAGGGGAGAGAACATAGCCGGCCGCGGGCAATTCGCCCCGGGGCCGGCCCACCCCGATTCGGAAGCGGACAAAATCACGGCTGCCCAAATGTTCCATCAACGAGCGAATGCCGTTATGTCCGCCGGCTCCCCGCCCCTTGGCCACCCGACAGCTGCCAAAGGGCAGATCCAGCTCGTCGTGAAAAACCACCAGTTGGGAAGGCTCCAACCGGTAAAAATTGGCGATTCGGGCCGCGGCCAGACCGCTGCGATTCATAAAGGTCAGGGGTTTGGCCAGCAGAACCGGCTGGCTCCAGAGCGCCCCCCTGCCCACCTCGGCCTCCCATTTACCCTCCCTTTTCAGGGAGATGCCCTGGCGGCTGGCCAGGAAATCAGTGAAGAGAAAGCCTACGTTATGGCGGGTATGAAGATACTCGGGGCCGGGATTACCCAGCCCCAGCAAAAGCCGCATCTCGGTTACTCGGTACCGCCCACCACGGCCACGCAGACCGTGTCGCCCTTACCGACCAGTTCAACCCCGGCGGGCAGGGTCAGATCGCCGCAGGTCAGCTTGGAGTTGGGTCCCAGGGGAGCCACGTCGATCTCAACAAAATCGGGGATATCCAGCGCCTTACCCTTGAGGGCGACCTTCTCCATGGAGGTCTCCAGTTCACCGCCCATATCCACCCCCTTGGCCTTCCCCTTGTAACGCAAAGGAACCTGAAAAACCAACGGTTCATCCAGGGAGATCTCATAGAAATCGGCATGGAGCACATTATCGACGATGGGGTCGGTCTGAATCTCCCGGGTGACCACGTGATACACGGTGCTGGAACCGCCATCGACCACTTCCAGGTTGATCACCGAATTGCGGCGATGGACCGAAAAGAGGGCCTTGGTGAAGGCATGGGTATCCAGGCTCAGGGCCTGGGGGGTCTTCTGCCTGGGGCCGTAAAGCACCGCCGGGGTCCTTCCGGCCCGGCGCAGACTTCGGGACGCGCCCTTACCGTAATCGTCACGCTTCTCCGCCGCGATATCAACTTGCAACATGGTGTTCCTCCTCGCAATACTTTGAGTCAGCCTTTTAATCTGATCTGCCGGAAATCGGGCCGGCATAGTAAAATTCGCCTTAAAACAGCAATCTACACAAACAACGAACTTACCGAATCTTCGGAATGGATGCGGCGGATCGCCTCCGCTAGCAACTTGTTGACCGAAAGCACTTTGATCTTGGCGCATTCCCGAGCGCCCCCCCGCAGGGGGACGCTGTCGGTGATCACCAGGTTCTTGATCCGGGATTTTTCCAGGCGCTCAATGGCCGGGCCGGACAGAACCCCGTGGGAGCAGCAGGCGATCACCTCGGTGGCCCCGGAATCGATCAGGACATTGGCCGCCGAGCAGAGGGTGCCAGCGGTATCCACCATATCATCGAGCAGCACGGCAACCTTACCCTTCACGTCGCCGATCACGCTCATCGCCTCACACTCGTTGGCCCGCTCCCGCCGCTTATCGACGATGGCCAGGGAGGCGTTAAGCCGCTTGGCAAAAGCCCGAGTCCTCTCCACCCCCCCGGCGTCGGGTGAAACCATAACCACCCTCGAGACATCAACTTGATGGGTGAGATAATCCAGCAGCACCGGAGCGGCAAAAAGGTTATCCACCGGAATATTGAAAAATCCCTGAATCTGGCCGGCGTGGAGATCCATGGTCAGCACCCGGCGCACCCCCACCACCATCAGCATCTCGGCCACCACCTTGGCGGTGATCGGAACCCGGGGGGCGACCTTGCGGTCCTGGCGGGCATAGCCATAATAGGGCAGCACCGCCGTGATCCGCCGGGCGGAGGCCCGCCGTAGGGCGTCGACAATGATCATCAGCTCCATCAGGTGGTCGTTGACCGGCGGGCAGGTGGGCTGGATCACAAACACATCCCGCCCCCGGACATTCTCGCCGATCTCGACAAATATCTCCCCGTCACTGAAGCGCCGAACCTCCGCCTTGGAAAGAGGGGTGTTCAGGTGGGCACAAATGCTCTCGGCCAGAGCCGGGTTGGCGTTGCCGGCAAAAATCTTCATCTCGTTGACAGCCAAGGATCTACTCCTTTTCGAATGAGAGGCCACCCGTATCAGGCTGGCCTGCAGCTAAAAAATGGCTGGGGCGGCAGGATTCGAACCTGCGAATGCAAGAGTCAAAGTCTTGTGTCTTACCGCTTGACGACGCCCCATTTTACAGTTGCTCGACGGTCCAGCACAGCCGAGCGGCTGGGGATGCTGCTTTTTTATTCAATCCCCGCGGGGGACAACGGCTCGGTGTTGTACACCAGCGGATAGCGGTTCCGCATAACGGCCTCACAGGCGGCGGCGGCCTCCTCCTGGCTGAAAATGGCGAAAACCGTGGGACCGCTGCCGGCCATCAGGGCCGCGTCGGCTCCACCGGCCAGCAGTTCGGCCTTGATCTCGGCCAACAGGGGGTAACGGGCAACGGTTACCCTTTCCAGATCATTCACCAGGGAGCCCCACCCCTCCTCACCGGCCGTTAAAGAGCCGCTTAAGGTAAAGGGATCGGCCTGTTTTGTCAATGGAAAGTTGGCGGACTCATAAACCCACCCGGTGGAAACGGCGAAACCGGGATTGACCAGCAGCAGCCGGACGATCCCCGGCGGGATCGGGGCCGGGGTCAGGATCTCGCCGATTCCCCGGGCCCAGGCCGCCGGAGCCTGCTGGAGAAAAAAGGGCACGTCGGCCCCCAGGCAACGGGCCAGCTCGGCCAGGGTTGCCGGAGTCAAGGCGGCGGGATGAAGTTGCTCAAGGCCTCGGAGTACGGCGGCGGCGTCACTACTGCCTCCACCCAGACCAGCCGCCACGGGAATCCGCTTATGGAGGGTGATCTTGAGGAACGGGACCAGACCGGCGGCCTCATAAAAGCGGGCCGCCGCCCGATAAACCAGATTGTCGCTATCCTCCGGCAGGTCGCTGCCGGGGCAATACAGCCATACCCCCGATTCAGGAGCAGATTCCAGGGTGAGTCGATCGCCGAAGGCCAGCTTCAGCATCAGCGACTCAAGCTGGTGGTAGCCGTCGGGACGCCGGCCCAGGATCCGCAGGGAAAGATTGACCTTGGCCGGGGCGAACAGCTCGAGGGAATCTCCGCCGTCAGCGGGTTTGCCGGACATAGCGCATCCGCAGGTCGTAAAGAATATTTTCCAGGAGATCGGATTCTTTGGCGGTGAGATTGCCCGCAGTTTTCTCCTGGAGCAACCGCAAGGTGTCGATGGTGTGCTTGGCCAGCACCAGATCCCGCTCAAGCTTGCCGCTATTGGGGTCGGCCAGCTCCCCCAAATGGAGGAGGGCCGAATTGTTCAGCGAAATAACCAGGGTGGTGAAAGTCACCTCCGGCATCACGCACTTGCCGTCCTTGCGGACCCGGCCCGGCGGACAGGGCTGCTGTTCGTTGCCGTCAACCATCATCCCCCTCCCTTTGCCGTGGGGCTAGGGCAGATCCAGCACCATGGCATCGTTGATATTCTCCAGAGCCCGCACCTGCTCCAGCAACTCCCGAGCGACCAGGTTGTCGGTGTTGAGCAGAATTACATTGCGGCCCGAGTCCTGTTCGCGCCCCACGGTCATCCGGGAAATATTGATCCCGGCATTGCCGATGGCGGTGGCCAAGCGACCGATAACCCCGGGCACATCGTTGTTGTACACCAGCAGCATCGGTCCCTTGAGCAGAGCCTCCAGACGGAAGGTGTTGAATCGCACCAGCCGCGGCTCCTTTTTGCCGAACACCGTCCCGGCCAGGACATTCTCGCCCTGGTCGGTCCGAACCTTCACCGACATCAGGTTGAGAAAGTCATCGGAACGCTCGGTCTTGGATTCCACCACCCTGATGCCCCGTTCCTTGGCAATCAGCGGCGCGTTGACATAGTTGACCGCCTCCTTGAGGATGGGAGCGAACAACCCTTTAAGGAGGGCCACGGTGATGGAGGTGGTGGTCTGTTCAGCCAAGTCGCCGCAATACTCGATATTGATCTCTTCCACCCCTCCCTTGGCGATCTGCATGTGAAGGGCGCCCATCATCTCGGCCAGGGCAACGTAGGGGCCGACATGGGCCAGCACCTCGGCGCTGACCGAAGGTACGTTGACCGCATTGACCACGGTGCCGTTGAGCAGGTAATCAGCCACCTGCTCGGCGATGGCCACCGCCACATTTTCCTGGGCTTCGGCGGTGGAAGCTCCCAGGTGGGGGGTGCAGATGAAATTATCCAGCCCCAGCAGGGGGCAGTTTTCATGGTTGGTGGGCTCAACTTCAAAAACATCCAGAGCCGCCCCGCGAATGGTTCCGTTTTTCAGGGCCTCATACAGGGCCTTTTCATCCACTACCCCGCCGCGGGCGCAATCCACCAGCATGGTATCGGGCTTCATCAGCTTGAACTGCTCGGCCCCCAGCATGTGTTTGGTCTCCGGGATCAGGGGTACATGAATGGAGATATAGTCGGAGCGACGGCAAAGCTCATCAAGGGAGACCAGCTCCACCCCCATTTTCTCCACAATCTCCCTGGGCATGTGGGGATCGAAGGCGATAACCTTCATCCGCAGACCCTGGGCCCGCTCGGCGAAAATCCGACCGATCCGGCCGATCCCGACCACCCCCACGGTTTTGCCGGTAACCTCGCGGCCCTGGAACTTCTTCTTTTCCCACTTGCCCTCCTTCATGGAGGCGGTGGCCTGGGGAACATTGCGGGTCAGGGACATCATCATGGCCACGGCGTGTTCAGCGGCGGTGGTGGCGTTGCCGTCCGGGGCGTTCATCACCACAATCCCCTTCTGGCTGGCAACGGGGATATCAACATTATCGAGACCGATGCCGGCCCGGCCCACCACCCGCAGCTTTTCCGCCGCTTGAATGATCTCGGCGGTCACCTTGGTGGCACTGCGAATCACCAGACCGTCATAGGCAGGGATTACCTTGGCCAACTCCTCCGGACTCAAGCCGGTGCGGACATCAACCTCCAGTCCGGCGTCACGCAGAATTTTTTCCCCCACCGGCGCCAGGTTATCACTGATCAGTACTTTCATTAAATTTTCCCCGGATAATTTAGATAAAAAACGTGATTCAGCCGCGAAAAGGCTGGACAATTGCGCTCAACCGTTCCTCCGCGACCTCTTTGAAAAAAGGGTGAGTATTATGCCATCACCCTGTTTTGTCAAGCGCTAATCATCATCGGCGCCGGCCGGGCGATAATGCAAGCCGGTCGCGCTCAATCCCTGAACAGGGCGGAAAAATCAGTGGGCCCCTGATCATCCTCGGTTTCCGCCGCCTGCCGCCGTCGGTTAAGCTCATTGAGACACTCCCGGCGCAAACGCCGCCAGCTATCCTGATAGAGGCGGGCAGGAAAGGTGGGTTTGGCGAAATAATCCAGCATATGGGCCTTGAAGGAGGCCAGCAACTGCTCAAGAACCTGAGTCCGCTCGCCTTGATCGATGAAATTGCGGGTGCGTAAGACCTGAAGCCGCAGCTCATCCCCCAGCCGTTCCAGGATGGCGGCCCGCAACTCGGGATCGGACTCCGCCGGCTGCCGGACCGTAAGTTGGTCGGTAACGGGGCAAAGGACCTCGCAACGCAGCTCCACCAGCCAACGATCTCCGGCCAGATGCCGGGAAGCGTCATAAAATGAGAGCTGCAAGCCGTTGGCAAGGGCGATCTGTTCCAGTAAAGTCATGGTATCCATATTCAGCAGGTTGGCTTTTCAGGGGCAAAGAGGTTATATATAGCACAAAACCACCGATGGCCAAACGTTAAAAGTTGGCTCGACCAACCAACATTCATAATCCGGACTACCAATGCCGATTCTGATCCACAACACCAAGACCAATCGCAAGGAACCGCTCCAGCCCCTGGAAGAGGGGCATGTAAAAATGTATGTCTGCGGGATCACCGCCTACGACTACTGCCATATCGGCCATGCCCGTTCGGCCCTGGTCTTTGACCTGATCTACCGCTACCTGCTTTATCGCGGTTACAAGGTAACTTTCGTTCGCAACTTTACCGACATCGACGACAAGATCATCAAGCGGGCCCAGGAGCAGAAGACCACTTGCGAAGAGCTTTCCCAACGCTTCATCCGCCTGTTCCACGAAGACATGGCCGCTCTGGGCACCGCGCCACCCACCCTGGAACCGCTGGCCACCGAGCACCTGCCGGAGATGATCGCCCTGATTGGGGAGCTGATCGCCAAGGGTCTGGCCTACCCCCTGGAGGGCGACGTTTATTTCCGGGTCCGGAATTTTACCAGCTATGGGGCCCTCTCCGGCCGAGCCCTGGAGGATATGCAGGCCGGGGCCCGGATCTCGGTCAACGAAAAGAAAGAAGACCCGATGGATTTCGCCCTCTGGAAGGGGAGCAAGCCGGGAGAACCCGCCTGGGAAAGCCCCTGGGGACCGGGCCGACCCGGCTGGCATATCGAATGCTCGGCCATGGGGCGTAAATACCTGGGGGATACCTTCGATATCCACGGCGGCGGTAAGGACCTGGTCTTCCCCCACCATGAAAACGAAATCGCCCAGAGCGAGGGTGCCACCGGCAAGCCTTTTGCCAAACTGTGGATCCACCACGGCTTTGTGACCATCAAAGATGAAAAGATGTCCAAATCCCTGGGCAACTTTCTTACCATCCGCGACGTCCTGGGCCGCTACCCGGCCGAAGCTCTGCGGCTGCTGGTCTTCTCCACCCACTACCGCAACCCCCTGGACTACTCGGAGGCGGCCATGGCCGATGCCGAGGCCGGACTGACCAGACTTTACGCCGCCATGGCGACCCTGGCCGATCTGCCCGCCGCCGGCGCCCCCCAAGCCTCCTCGGTGATAAGCGCCAAGGACCGGGACAAACTGGACCAGCTTGCCACCGCCTTCACCCAGGCCATGGATATCGATTTCAACAGCGCCCTGGCCCTGGGCCGGATCTTCGACGCGGTTAAAATCATCAACAAGATCCAGCAGGCCCTGCCCGCGGCACCGGCGACTGCCGACCTGGCCCTGTTGCATAAAAGCGCCAATACCATCCGGGAGCTGACGGGAACCCTGGGCCTGTTGCGGGAGAACCCCAAACAATATCTGCAGCGGCGGCGGCAACGAAAACTGGCGACCCTGGGCATCGAACCGGAAGAGATTGAAACGCTGCTGAAGCAGCGGCTGACGGCCCGCCAAAACAAAAACTGGGCCGAAGCCGACCTGATCCGGGACCGGTTGCTGGCCTGGGGGATCACCATCAAGGACGGTCCCGAGGGCACGGCCTGGGATATCCAGTAACCTCCGGCAATAGCAGTTAACCTCCAGGAGGAGACGGCAATGATCAGAAAAGCGGCGGTGGCGCACCAGTTTTATCCCGGCGAACCGGCAACCCTGCACAGGATGCTCAAGGAGCTGATCCCCGATCACCCCCAACCCCGGAAAGCCCTGGCCCTGGTGATGCCCCATGCCGGCTACGTTTATTCGGGGAGAGTGGCGGGAGAGACGGCGGCCCGGGCCGATATCCCGGAAAACGTGATCATCCTGGGGCCCAACCACCACGGCTTGGGCGCGCCGGCGGCCCTGATGGACCAGGGCTCCTGGGAGATGCCCTGGGGGATGGTGCCGGTCGATGAAAAGCTGGCGGCGGCGGTTTTAGTCCACTGTCCCGATTTCAGCCCCGATCCGTCGGCCCACCGCCAGGAACACTCCCTTGAGGTCCTGGTTCCCTTTCTCCATCACCGGCAAGCCGCCCTGCGGATCGTACCCATCTGCCTGGCCCGCAGCGATTTCGCCTTTTGCCTGCGGGCCGGTCGCGGCCTGGCCGCGGCGATCCGTTCCCACCGGCAACCGGTGCTGCTGGCCGCCAGCAGCGACATGAGCCACTATGAAAGCCGAGCCAGCGCCAGCGCCAAGGACCGCTTGGCCATCGACCGGGTGCTGGCCCTTGATCCGGAAGGACTTTACCAGACCGTGGCCGCCCACCAAATCAGCATGTGCGGAGTGATCCCCACCGTTATCACCCTGATTGCCGCCCGGGAGCTGGGGGCCAGCCGGGCCGAACTGGTTCGCTACAGCGACTCCGGAGCGGTGAGCGGCGACCTGGACCAGGTGGTGGGTTACGCCGGCTTCATCGTCTCCTGACCGGCCGTGGCCGTTCAGGGCAGCAGCCGCAGGCAGTCCAGCCCCATTCGCAGATTCCTGTTCTCCAGCCTGACCTCCTTTACCGCCCCTCTCCTCTTTTTTACGGATCGCTGCCAGATGTTCACCAAGAACGGTGACCGCGGTCAGGGGATTGTCATAGTTGAAGAGCAGCAGATCCGCCGTGCTGTCCCCAGCCTCCACTCCTCCGGCGGCCAGAGCCCGGCGCAGGCCGGTGATCATTTCAATCCGGCGCTCATCGGGCAGATGACTTAGCCCCTGGATCACCAGCCGGACCACCAGCAGGACGGGATACCCTTTGAGCACCGCTAGCCTTTCACGGCCAGGGCCAGCCAGGTGGCGGCAAACATCACCAGACTGATCAGGCCGTTCAAGGTGAAAAAAGAGAGCCGGATCCGGGCCAGGTCGCCGGGAGCGACCACCAGATGCTGATAAAAGAGGGCGACGGCAGAGATCAGCAGCCCCAGCCCGAAGGTGTAGTGCAGCGCCATGAGCCACCAGGTGCCGACAAAGCAGAGAAAGGCCAGAAAGTGGAAAAGGATCGCCAGCCGGAAGGCCGTCCGGGCTCCGAAACAGGCCGGCAACGAATAGAGGCCGGCATCGCGGTCAAATTCGGCATCGAGACAGGCGTAAACCGTGTCGAAGCCCGCCACCCAGAGCAGTACCCCCAAGGAGAGCAGCCAGGGAAAGCCGTCCATACTCCCGGCCACCGCCACCCAGCCACCCAGGGGGGAGAGGGCCAGGGCCATCCCCAGCACCAGATGACAGAGCCAGGTGAAACGTTTGGTTAGCGAATAGATGAAGGTCAGGGCCAAGGCCAGGGGAGAGATCATCAGCGCCAGGGGGTTGAGCATGGCGCAGGAGAAGAAAAAAATGGCGGCGGCCAGCAGCACCATGGCCCAGGCTTCGCCCAACCTGACCGCCCCGGCCGGAATGGCCCGGTCGGCGGTGCGGGGGTTGACGGCATCGAATTTGCGATCCACGATGCGATTGAACCCCATGGCGGCGGTGCGGGCCGAAACCATGGCCACGACCAGCCAGAAGAGTACGGCAAGAGCAGGGGTCCCCCGCTGGGCCAGAAAGGCCCCCATCAGGGCAAAGGGCAGCGCGAACACGCTGTGCTCGAACTTGATCATCTCCAGCAGAATTTTAAGCTTCAGCCAAATCCTACGCAATCTAACCAGCCTCGCTAATTTATCCTTGCCAACGCGGCAGATCAGACACCGTAAATCCGAGTTGCTCCGCCACCCTCCCGGCAAAGGACCGGGCCAGCTCGCCCAGATCGGCGGGACGATAGTAGAAGCCCGGCATCGCGGGACAGATGATGGCCCCGGCCTCGTGGGCCCGCAGCATGTTGGTGAGATGGGTCCGGTTGAGCGGGGTTTCCCGCACCGCCAACACCAGGGGCCGCCGCTCCTTGAGGGTCACGTCGGCGGCGCGCTGGATCAGATTGCCGCTCAACCCTCCGGCCACCGCCGCCAGGGTGCCCATACTGCAGGGCAGAATCGCCATGCCGGCGAAAACCGCCGAGCCACTGGAGATCGGGGCGGCAAAATCATCGATCCGATAATGACAGGTCACCAGGGGAGCCAACTCTTCCCGCTCCATCCCCAGCTCCAGTTTAAGCACCTGTTCACCGGCCGCCGAGATCACCAGGTGGACCTCGACCTCCTGCCGGGACATGATCCGGAGAAACTCCAAGGCGTAAAGCGAGCCGCTGGCACCGGTGATCCCAAGAATTATCTTCTTCATCCCGTCCCCTCCCCTTTGACCCCGACATAAACCGTGACGATCTCGAAGGTCAAGGAGCGATAGGATACGGTGGCGAACCCAGCCGCGCCCATCATGGCGGCCAGTTGATCCGGTTCGTAAAAGGCGGCGATGGAGGAAGCCAGGTATTCGTAGGCGTCCTGGTCGCCGGAGACCAGGCCGGCTACCCTGGGCAGCACCCGGGTGAGATAAAAGTTGTACAACGGCTTAATCACCGGATTTTTGGGCCGGGAAAACTCCAGGATCAGCAGTTTCCCCCCCGGTTTCAGCACCCGGTGCATCTCGGTAAGACCCTGCTGGGTGCGGGCCAGATTGCGAACCCCAAAGGCCACGGTCACCCCCCAGACGCTGTCGTTTTGCACCGGAATCTGTTCACCGTCCCCGGCCACTGGGAGAATCCGCTGTCGCCGCCGGTCCCGCCCCATGGCGGCCAGGCCGGTCCGTAGCATATCTTCACAGAAATCGACCGCCAGCACCGTCCTTTCCGGGGCCTGGCGGGCCAGCTCCAGGGCAAGCGGCAGGGTGCCGGCGCAGAGATCCAGCACCGGCCCGCGGGGAAAGGCGCGCAGCTCGCGGGCCACCACCCAGCGCCAGTAGCGGTCAACCTGAAAACTCAGTACCGAGTTGAGCAGATCGTAACGGGAGCTGATGGAGGAGAACTTGCTCTTTACAAATTTTTTCTTGTCGTCTGGATTATCCATGGTCCTCGATCTTCAAGGGCAAGGCGGCGGCTGGAACCTCGCCCCGCCCAATCAGCAACTGAAAAAACCGGACCAGACCGGCCTGCTGTTCCCGGTTCAGGTCATAATTCATGCCGGCCAGATAGCGGCGGCACGCCTCCTCGGAGAGCGGTATCCGGGGAGCCACCTCCCGGCAGATTGCCGGCAGATCGTTAAGCCCCTCGGTTTGGCAGCGGAGCAGCTCCCGGTGGATGGCGGCCACCGTCTCCGGCCGCTCCCGCCGAAACTCCTCCCGCACCGCCCAGATCGCGAAGACAAAGGGGAGCCCGGTCCACTGGTGCCAGATCTCGGCCAGATCGAAACGGTAGGCGAACTCATCGCTTTCGGCCAGCCGCAGGGCCTCGTCGCCTATGGAGAGGATGGCGGCCAACTCCGCGACCCGGCCCGCCGCCTTCTCGGCCTGATAATCGCCAACCCGGTAGCGCGGAGCAACCCGCCAGCGATTCTCCAGCAGAATTCGAGCCAAGCCCACCGAGGTTTGGGAGCGGGAGCTGAGCAGCAGCAGCCGCCCATCCAGCTCCTCCAAAGGAAAATGGGAAAAGATAAAAACGCTGCCCACCGCCCCGGTGGCGGCAATGGCCAGGCCGCTGAGAATCCTATACTGCTCCGGGTGGCTGGCGTATTCGTGGGACGAGACCAGGCCCAGATCCAGCTCGCCGGCATAAAGCAACCGGTTGAGGGTGGCGGGGGGGGCCTCGGTCACCCGCCACCGGGGTACCGCCACCGTCCGTTTCCAGGTCTCGTACAGGGGGGCGGTATTGAGAAAACTGACCATGCCCAGACGAACGATCCCGCCGGTCTCCCCGCCCTCGGGGCTATTGCTCGCCGCTACTCGATCCATTCCAGCCGCACATCACCCCCCGCCGTGGTCAGATATTCCAGGGCCGCCTCGGGGTCACAACCCGCCGCCGGGCAGGGAACCGCCAGCAGGGATGATTCAACGCCCGGCGCGATCACTCCGGTCTCCTTTTCCCGCCCCGCCAACCGGGCCCCGGCCCGGGAAGCCATGGCCAGAACCGTGGCCGGCGCCACCGCCGGATGATCTTCCCGCAGGGTCTGCATCTCCCGCCAGAGGGAGAAATGGGGATTACCGGCCGGGCTGTCGGTTCCCAGGGCCGGCAGAATGTCATGTTCCAGCAGCAGTTCCAGTGGCGCCTTGCCCACCCCTAGGTAGCGGTTGGCGCCGGGGCAGAGGCAGACCCCGGCCTTGCGGTCGGCCAGCAGCGCCACATCCTCCCGACTGACCCTGACCGCATGGACGCAGAGGGTGCGCTCGTCCAGCAGGCCGAGCCTGTCAAGCCAGGCCACGGCACTGCACCCCGGGGGGGAAAACGCGGCCAGGTCCACTCCGCGCTCCCGCAAAAAATCGGCCATGGGGCCGCCACCACTCAGCAGGAACTCCTCCTCGGCGGCCGATTCGGCCACATGGATCGGCAACAGGCAGCCGTCGGCCAGGGTTCTCTCCTTCAAGGCTCGCAGCAGCCGGGCCCCGGCGGAATAGGGAGCGTGACCAGTGCAGCAAAGCTCGGCGGGACAAGCGGCCAAACGGGCCAGGGCGGCCTCCTCCCGCTCCCCGCTCAACCCCAGCAGTTCCAGGTGAAACAGGAGCCGAGCCCGGAAGTGCCGCCCCACCGCCGCTCCCGCCGGATCGTTGCCGATATCGATCACCGTCCGGCAGCCGCCGGCGAAAAGCTGGGCGAAGGCCAGCATCGCGTCTTCAGGCGCGATGGCCCCGCACTCTTGCCGCTCCGCCAGAAGCCGCCTGATCCAAGCGGTTATCTCCCCGGGCTCCGGCTGATAATCCCTGGCCAGAAAATCCAGGTGGGCCAACTCCAGGTGACAGTGGGCGTTGACCAGGGCCGGCAGCAGCGCGTGACCGTCGTAGTCCACCACCTTGGTGGATTCATCGGCCTCACCCCGCAGCTCCGCCCAGGGCCCCACCGCCAGCACCCGTTCGTCGGCGGTCAGCACCGCTCCGTCAACCAGGGGGGGTGAGATCACCGGCAGAACCAGCGGCGCCCGGTAAAGATATCGTGTTTCCGTTGCCATATCTTCCGCTCCGGCCATGACGACCAGGACTCAATCGATCAGGGTGTAATCCATCCGCCGCCGCCGCACCGTGAAACCCGCGCCCTCCACCAGGCGGCGAATCTCCGCCTCCGACAGGCGAAAGCTGACTCCGGCGGCGGCCACCACATTCTCCTCGATCATGGTGCTGCCGAAATCATTGGCGCCAAAAAAGAGGGAAAGCTGGGCGATCTTGGGCCCTTGAGTAACCCATGAGGCCTGGATATTAGCTACATTATCGAGAAAAATCCGGCTGATGGCCACCATTTTGAGATACTCGAAGGCGGTGGCCTTGGGCCGGCCGGCCAGCGCGGTGTTGTCGGGCTGGAAGGGCCAGGGGATAAAGGCGGTGAAGCCACCGGTCTGATCCTGGACCCGACGTACCCGCTCCAGATGCTCCAGGCGCTCGGCCATGGTTTCGATATGGCCAAACATCATGGTGGCGGTGGTCCGCATCCCCAACCGGTGCGCCTCGGCCATGATCGCCAGCCACTGATCGGCCCCACATTTTCGGGGGGCGATCTCCCGCCGCACCCGGTCGCAGAGAATCTCCGCCCCACCTCCCGGCATGGAATCGAGCCCGGCGGCTTGCAACCGGCTTAGAACCTCCCGGGTAGTCATACCGGCAAGCTGGGCAAAATGGTGAATCTCCGGGGGGGAAAAGCCGTGGACATGGACTCCGTATCCCTTGATAAAACGGAGCATCTCCTCATAAAAGGAGAGGGGCAATTCCGGATGCAGGCCACCCTGGAGCAGCACCTGGTTGCCGCCCAAAGCCAGGGTCTCCTCGATCTTCCGCCCCAACTCCTCCCGGCTTAGTACCGAACCGGCGGCATCATCCGGGGCCTTGAAAAAGGCGCAAAACTTACAGGCCGAAATACAGATGTCGGTGTAATTGATATTACGGTCGATCACGTAGGTGACCAGCGGCTCGGGATGGAGGCGCTTGCGCACCGCGTCGGCCAGCAGGCCCAGTTCCAGCAGTTGGCCCTCTTCGGCCAGGATCAGGGCTTCGCCCACGGTCAGGCGCTCTCCGGCCAGCACCTTGGCGCCGATCTGAGCCCCCCTCATCTTTCCACCAGTTGCTGATAAAGGGTATCCCGCTGCACCGGGACCCGGCCCGCCTCGCGGATCAGACGGATCAGTTCGGTGTCGGCCATGGCCTGCTCGGCCTCGCCGCCGGCCATGCTGGTGATAAGTTCCTCCTTAACCGTCCCGTCCAGGTCATCGGCCCCGAAGGCCAGGGCCACCTGGGCCAGCTTGGGACCGATCATCACCCAGTAAGCCTTGATATGGTCGAAATTATCCAGCAGCAGCCGGGCCACGGCGATATTCTTCAGATCCTCCACCCCCGAGGTTCGGGAAAGCTGGGAGAGTTTGGTATTGCGGGGATGGAAGGCCAGGGGAATGAAGGTGAGAAAACCGCCGGTTTCATCCTGGGCCTGCCGCAACCTCAGTAGATGCTCCACCCGCTCCTCGATGGTTTCAATATGGCCGTAAAGCATGGTGGCGTTGCTGCGCAGACCCAGACTATGGGCAACACGGGCCACCTCCAGCCAGCCCTCGCCGGAGAGCTTCTTCTCGCAGGTCAGCGCCCTGATCCGGGGGCTGAAGACTTCGGCCCCACCACCGGGAAGCGAATCGAGCCCGGCGGCCATCAGCTCCCGCAGGGTCGCTTCCACGCTCTGGCCGGAGAGTTCGGCCAGATGGGCAATCTCCACGCAGGTAAAGGCCTGAACATGGATCTCGGGCCGCTCCTCCTTGATCGCCCTAAGCATATCCAGGTAGTAGGAGTAAGGCAGATCGGGGTGAATCCCCCCCACCACATGGACCTCGCTGATCGGCTCGGCCAGGCGCTCCCGGATCTTCTGCCGGATCTGGCCGATATCCATCTCATAGGCCTGCTTGGCCCCTTTCTCCTTGCCGAAGGCGCAGAATTTGCAAAGATTGGTGCAGATATTGGAGTAGTTGAGGTGCTGGTTATAGATAAAATAGGCCCGATCGCCGTTCTTGCGCTCCCGGACCAGATTGGCCAGGTGTCCCACCAGGAGCAGGTCGGGGTGGCGATAGAGCCGCACCCCCTCGGCATGATTCAAACGCTGGCCGGCCCCAACCTTGGCCGCAATATCGGCCAGCCCGGCCTTCTGCAGTAAAGCATCGATCATCTCTTGGTTTCCAATTAGCTGACGGTTAAAATAACAAAAAAAGCCGGGCGAAGCCGCTGTCCGCCTGGCAAACCCCTGCAACAACGCAAAACCCCGCCGAGCGGGCGCCCTAGAAGTAGCCGGAAACGGGGAAAATTGCAAGATATTAGCAGCCCGGTCAAGCTCCGAGCCGGTGGCCCTATTCCTGCACCGGAATCCCTCTTTGCCGCAGGTTGCTCAGTACCTCGCCAATCTGTTGGCGATTGCAGTCACTGATCTCGTAAACATTTTTCATCCCATCGAGAAAGTGCAGGATCAGGTGGCCGTGCTGGTCAAGCTCGGCGGACCGGATATGGTCGCTGTCCAGCCAGGGTTCCAATTCGGCCATGAAATCTTGCAGGCTGCAGGTACGCATGGTCTCCTCCCAGTTGTTAATGTCGGTGGTTAAGGTGAAGCAGGCTGCCAAAGTCTACTACAACCACTCCGCCGCAACAAGGAAACAATGGGTCGGGCCCGATTTGCATCTTCGCGCGAAATCGATTATGGTCTTCGGCAAATCAAAGACAAATTATCCACCGCACCATAGCCCAATCGGTGTTCCCTTTAGTTTCTGTTCCGCGCAGTTCGCCCCTGCCGCCGCTCTTGCCGTCGCACGCGTCCGCTTAAAACTGTGAGACAACCATGATCTGCGCTGATTTGCCGATGGGCGCTCAACGGAGCGCAACCAGGAGGTAACAATATGTATTCAGGAAACTCACCCGCCAAGGCCATGGCCCACACCCCCGAGCAATGGGAAGACTGGCGCTGGCATCTGCGTCACTCCATCAAGAGCATCGACACGGTGGAGCGCCTGCTGGGCGTCACCTTCTCCCCGGAAAAGCGACGGGAACTGGAGGAGACCACCGCCCGTTTTCCGATGTCGATCACCCCCCACTATTTTTCCCTGATCGATCGCGATAACTTCGCCGATGATCCGGTTTTCCGCCAATCGGTGCCCGACCGGGCCGAACTGCGGATCGGGGCCAGTGAACACAGCGATCCCCTGGCCGAGGACCAGGACAGCCCGGTACCCGGCATCACCCATCGCTACCCCGACCGGGTCCTTTTTCATGTCTCCAACCTCTGCGCCATGTATTGCCGCCATTGCACCCGGAAGCGCAAGGTGGGCGATGTCGACTCGATTCCCAACCGGGAAGCCATGCAGCAGGGGATCGACTATATTGCCCGAACCCCGGCTATCCGGGATGTCTTGCTCTCCGGCGGCGACCCCTTTCTGCTGGGCGACGAGCTGATCGACTGGCTGCTCACCAAGCTGCGGGCCATTGAGCATGTGGAGGTGATTCGCATCGGCACCCGGACTCCGGTGGTTCTGCCTCAGCGGATCACCCCCGAACTGGTGGCCATGCTGCGCAAGCATCACCCCATCTGGATCAATACCCACTTCAACCATCCCCGCGAGATCACCGCCCGCTCCAAAAAGGCCCTGGCCATGCTGGCCGATGCCGGTATCCCGCTGGGCAATCAGTCGGTGCTGCTGGCCGGAGTCAACGACTGCCCCCGGGTAATCAAGCGCTTGGTGCACAAGCTGGTGGCCAATCGGGTCAGGCCCTACTACCTCTACCAGTGCGACCTCTCCGAAGGGCTGGCCAGCTTCCGCACCCCGGTGGGCAAGGGGATCGAGATCATCGAACACCTGATCGGCCACACCAGCGGCTTCGCCGTGCCCACTTACGTCATCGACGCCCCGGGCGGCGGCGGCAAGATCCCGGTGATGCCCAACTATCTGATCTCCTGGTCCACCAACAAAGTGGTATTGCGTAACTTTGAAGGGGTGATCACCACCTACAAGGAGCCCGACTCCTACAAACCTTTCTTCTGCGACCGCAACTGCGAGGATTGTCACCTTGATCTGCCCCTGGAGAATGCTGACGACCCCGCCAAGACCGTGGGGATCTCCGGACTGCTGGCCGATTACGAAGACACCATCACCCTGGTCCCGGAAAACACCGAACGACTGGAACGGCGGGAGCATGAATAGCGATCGGACCATCACCATCGGCCGGTCGCTGATCCAACATGGCAAGAGCAGTGACCGGGTTTATCTGATGAGTACCGCCGACGAGGATATGCCGGGATTGCTGAACGAGCTTGAACGGTTGGCCGGCCAGGATGATTACGGCAAGATCTTTGCCAAGGCCCCCGCCCGTTGGGGGCGGGAATTTGCCGCCGCCGGCTACCGGGTGGAAGCGGAGGTGCCCAACTTTTACCAGGGCCGGGAAACCGGACTGTTTCTGGGGAAATACCTCAAGGAGGAGCGGATGGAAATGACCGCCAGTGAAGAGATCGCGGCGGTACTGGACCTTTGCGCGCAAAAGCAGGCATCCCCCCCGGCCCCGGCCAACTCCCCCGGGGATGACTACCAGGTCCGCCTTTGCACCCCGGCGGATTGCGAGGCCATGGCCGAACTTTATCGCCGGGTCTTCCTCTCCTACCCCTTCCCGATCCACGATCCGGAATTCCTGCGCCGGACCATGGCCCAACAGGTCTGTTACGCCGGGGCCTGGCGCCAGGAGCGGCCCACAGCCCTGGCTTCGGCGGAGTTTTCTCCCACCGCAAGCCACGCCGAGATGACCGATTTCGCCACCGCCCCCGAGGATCGCGGCCGACGACTGGCCGCCCGGCTGCTAACCAGCCTGGAAAAAGAGATGGCGGCCCGGGGGATCAAGCTGGCCTACACCATCGCCCGGGCCCTCTCCCACGGGATGAATCTCTCCTTTGCCCGGGCCGGCTACCGCCACGCCGGCACCCTGGTCAACAACACCCAGATCTGCGGGCGGATCGAAAGCATGAACGTCTGGTACAAACCCCTGGCCAACCAGGGTTGAAACCGGCTTAAAAGCCAAAATCTTCCAGCATCTTGTTGACCGTCTCCTGATCGAGAGGCCCCTCCACCTCCTCCTCGCCAGCCCCGGCCACCGATCCCAGATAGCGATCCACATCTTCCTGGGCCAGCCGCTTGCTCTCATCGGCGGTGATCTCGGCGTTGCGCTCCTTGCTCTTGAGCTGGGAACCAAACGAAACCACGATGGCCAGCAATTGCACCTGAAAGTCGGAAAGCAGCTTGATAATCTTGAGAATCTGCTGGCCGGACAGATCCTGAAAACTCAAGCTTTCGGTGATCCTGGCAACATCTTCATAGATGCTGTTGACCGAAGCGAAGGCCCCTTCGATCTTGCGGAAAAGATCCAGCTGGTCCTCCCGGCTGATCACCCCGCAGGCCCGTTGGGGCGGCTCCTCCCGTATGGTCCCCACCAGGCCGGCCGCGGCGGCCAGCACCTCCCGCATCTCGGCCAGGAGCTCGGGATCAAGGGCGGCTGGGCCGGTGACGGACGGCCCGGGGGCAGCAGCGCTTTCCACCGCGGCCTCCTCCACGGGAGGAACCTCCAGGGGCAGGGAGGAATCAAGAAAAATCTCCTTCTGGTTGGCCTCCATTTTAATGAAAAGGTTTTTGATCTTCTGTTCGGAGCAGGAGAGGGCCAATGAGCCCAATACATCGGTCAGGGGGATGGTGTAGAAATTATCGCTATCGGGCTCAAGTTCATCGGCCTTGGCGCTGATCGCCTCGACAAAGGCGTCGTAGTCAAACAGTTCTCCGGCCCTCTCCCGGGCCGCGCTGATATGCCCCTTGACCGCTTCATTGGTACACAGTTCATAAATGGTCTGAAAAATGGTATCCAGCTCGAAGAGATAGCGGCGCCGCCCGGTCGGCGCCGCTTCCTCCGGGGTGATCGCCTCCGGGACTGCCGGCGGTGCCTCCGCCAGCTTTTCCAGCAGTTCTCCGGCCCGGGCCAACTGGTGATCAAGTTGATCAAAACGCTCATCCCGTTGCGGGCCGGAAGATTGCTCAGGGTCATCCCCCTCCTCCCCCCCCGG
>DSDS01000056.1 GCA_011048585.1 Desulfurivibrio alkaliphilus
ATGGCGGCAACGGAAACTGGCGGCGAGCCGCTACGTTTACTGGTGGGCGGACGGCATCTACAGCAAGGTCAGGATGGACGACAAGCTTTGTCTGCTGGTGATCATCGGAGTCACCGACCAGGGACACAAGGAACTGCGGCCAACATGAAGATGCTGGCCACCGCCGGGCCTTGCCTGAACGGCGGGAAGTGCCGCCGCTATTCCCCAACGTGGCACTTTGTGGTAAGAAAAGTGGTAAGAAAAACGGATTGCTGCCACACCAACCGCTGAATAACGACGGTAAACGTGAAATACAAACAAGGTAGGCCGGGGCTGGCCGCAAGAAAATGACCACCGCCCGGCTGGAATTTTTCTAAGAGCCGGGTTTTTCTACAGGCTCGTTAGAAGGTCAATGTAAGCCATAGTTGACACATTGCCACATGTGAACTACAGTTACCACATGATAGAAGTCAGGACGACAGCTAGATTCACGAAGTGGTTCAGATCCCTCAAGGATCGACGGGCAAAGGCTCGAATTCAGGCTCGGATTGATCGAGTCGAAATGGGTCATTTCGGGGATGTAGCACCCGTCGGGGAAGGTGTGAGTGAGTTGCGAATCTTCTACGGGCCTGGTTACAGAGTCTATTTTGTACAGAAAGACGCTGTTATCGTAATACTTCTATCCGGTGGCGATAAAAGTTCTCAGAAAGCTGATATCGCCAAAGCCAAAGAAATTGCCAGGCAGTTGGAGGTATAAGGCTATGGGTATCAAAACTACGCGCTGGGATTCAGCAGAGCACCTTGAAACAGAAGAAGATATTCAACTGTATCTTGAGGCCTGCATCGAGGAAGCCGGCGACGATCCTGCATTCATTGTGCATGCGTTGAGTGTTATCGCGCGCGCCAGAAACATGAGTCAACTTGCACGAGATACAGGACTTACCCGGGAAGGCTTGTACAAAGCCTTATCACCGGAAGGTAACCCGACATTCAGTACAGTCGCAAAAGTGGCAAAGGCACTTGGCTTGCAGATCACTGTTCAAACTCCTCGACAACACCCTTCTAGCAATCAATTGCACGCGACCAGCGATGCTGGCTCGTGAAAGCGTGAAACATGGTCTGGTGATACTGGTTGGGTTGATGTGGCTGCTTTTGAGCCTGTCCGGCTGCGTGGCCGATGACGACGATGATGGCGGCGAAGAGTCCGGCGATCGGGTTGCTTTCTCCCTCCTGCGAAGCGGCCAGGCCAGCGGGGTTGACGATGAGCGGCTGACGGTGATGCGGGAGCAGGCCGCCTTCGCCGATCTCTGGCAGGAGCATGCCGCCGCCTTCTCGCCGCCCCCGATCCAGCCGGAGGTCGATTTCAGCCAGGATATGGTGGTGGCGGTTTTTCTGGGTCGGCGGGCCACCGGCGGCCACTCGCTGACCGTTACCGAGATCCGGGAGAGGTCGGCCAGCTTCCTGGTTAAGCTGCGGGCCACCCTGCCGGAAGAGGGCTGCACCGTGAGCGATAATCCCTCCCAGCCTTATCAAATGGTGGTTGTTCCCCGCTCCACCAAGGTGGTGGCCTTCAGTTTCGAGGTGCAGGTAGGTTGTCCTTAGGGGCCAGAGCCCTCCGCGGGACAACCGTGGGCGGACCCATCCGGCGCTTGACAAGAGCAGAAAAACTTGTATATTCGTCAGACTGGTGTCGGTCTGGATGATTTGATGCCGAGAGCGGACATAGCTCAGCTGGTAGAGTACAAGCTTCCCAAGCTTGGTGTCGCGAGTTCGAATCTCGTTGTCCGCTCCAGTTTTAGTTTTGTTTTTTTTAAGAGCCGCCCCAATCGTGGCGGGTTGTCTAGAAGTGGGCCACAAGCCCGCTTTTTTTGTTTATTGTGCTGGAGGAAGCCGTTGCGTGGCCACTGGTAATCCCGCCCTGATAAAGCGTTTGACCGACCTGCTGGAGCCGGTGGTGGCCGATTACGGCCTGGAGCTGGCCGAGCTTCAGTTCCGCCGGGAAGCTCCGGGCTGGGTGTTGCGCCTGGTGCTGGACGGTGAGCATGGGGTGGGCATCGATGAGTGCGCTCGGGTGAGCCGGGAAGTCTCCCATCTGCTGGAGGTGGAGGACCCCATCGAGCAGCCTTTCCACCTGGAGGTCTCCTCACCCGGCCTGGATCGGCCCTTGAAACGGGAGCGCGACTACCAGCGCTGCCGGGGCAAAAAAGCTAAAATCGTCTGCCGGCAACCGCTTGACGAGCAGACGGTATTTATCGGGGAGTTGGGCGAGTTGCTGGACGGCGTGGTGACCATAACCACCGAGTCAGGACCGACGGCGATTCCCCTGGAAAATATCCGCCGGGCCAGACTGGTGGTCGAGTGGTAGGCCGCGGATCGCGTTGCTTTTTCAAAACCTGTAGGGAGTAGGGATATGATATCCGAACTGAAGCGCATTATTGACCAGATCTGCCGCGATAAGGGCATCAACCGGGATCTGCTGATTGAGGCCATCGAAGAGGCGGTGATGAGCGCGGCCAAGAAGAAGTATGGCCATCGCCGGGAGATTGAGGCCCGTTTCAACGATGAATTGGGCGAGATCGAGCTTTTCCAGTTTCGCACCGTGGTGGAGGAGGTTGGCGACGAGCAGACCGAAATCTCCCACGAAGAGGCCCGGGCCTTGGACCCCGAGGTGGAGCTGGGCGACGAGCTGGGCAGCAAGATGGATTCGGTGGCCGACCTGGGCCGGATCGCCGCTCAGTCCGCCAAGCAGGTGATCATCCAGAAGATGAAGGAAGCGGAAAGCGACGTGGTCTTCGAGATGTTCAAGGAGCGCAAGGGGGATATCGTCAACGGTATTGTCCAGCGTTTCGAGCGGGGCAACATGATCGTCAACCTGGGGCGCACCGACGCCATCCTGCCGGCCCGTGAACAGATGCCGCGCAAGAGCTACCGCCAGGGGGACCGGATCCGCGCCTACCTGATCGATGTTCGCCATTCGGCCAAAGACCCCCAGTTGATCCTAAGTCGGACCTGCAACGAATTTTTAACCAAACTTTTTACCCTGGAGGTCCCGGAGATTGCCGAGGGGATCGTCAAGATCATGGGGGTGGCCCGCGAGCCCGGCTCCCGGGCCAAGATCGCCGTCTCTTCCACCGAAACAGATGTCGATCCGGTGGGTGCCTGTGTCGGCATGAAGGGCTCCCGGGTCCAGAACGTGGTCCAGGAACTCCAGGGCGAGAAGATCGATATCGTGCCCTGGAGCCCGGACCCGGCCCGCTTCGTCTCCAACGCCCTCTCCCCGGCCCAGGTTTCCCTGGTGGTGGTGGATGAGGAGAACAAGACCCTGCTGGTGGTGGTGCCCGATGATCAGCTTTCCCTGGCCATCGGCCGCCAGGGCCAGAATGTTCGCCTGGCCTCGGCCCTGCTCAACTGGCGGATCGATGTCAAGAGCGAGTCCCGCTATACCCGCTCCATCGAGGACGGCTTCCAGTCCCTGCTCGATATTGAGGGGATGAATGAGAAGCGGGCCGAACTGCTCTACGACAACGGCTTCAGCTCGGCGACGGAGCTGGCGGCGGCCTCGGTGGACGACCTGCGGGAGATCGCCGGCCTGAATCTGGACGAGGAGGAGTTGGCGGCCCTGATTGCCGCCGCCAAGTCGGCCGCAACCCTTAGGGAGGGCGCCGAGACTGAGAGCGCCGAGACTGAGAGCGCCGAGACTGAGAGCGCCGAGGCAGCTCCCACCGCCCCGGCGGCGGTGGACGAGGCGGCCCCAGAATCTCCCCCTGAGGAGGATGACAGCGGCGAGCGTTCGTGATAGACTGACGAGTTAACGATGTGGACGGGTAAACAGGTTGCGGGGCGATTTCGCCTTGTCAAAGGGATATGACGAAGGGTTTGCTGAATCCTTCGGGAGCAGGTGGATGAAGAAAATTCGCGTATACGAGTTGGCCAAAGAAGCTGGAATGGAAAACAAGGCGCTGGTAGCCCGGCTCCAGGATGAGGGCTATGATGTGAAATCCCACAGCTCCAGCCTGGAAGAGCACGAAGCCCAGGCGATTCGCATCAAGCTGGGGCTGGTTCATGTTCACACCGAAACCCAGGAGAAGCGGATCCAGGAAAAGGGGCGGACTACCATTATCCGCCGCCGCAAGTCGGTGGTGGAGGAGTTGGAGCCGGCCCCGGAGGCCGCCGCTCCCGCCGCTGAAGAGCCAGCCGAACCAGAAGCCGTGGCCGCTTCGGAGACCACCGAGGCCGTTGCCCCTGTCGCTCCCGTAGCCGAGGAGACCCCGGCGCCGGAGCCCGAGCCGTCCACCCCCGCCGTAGCGTCGGCGGAAGAATCAGCCGCTTCGTCGGCACCGGTTGAGGCGGACGAGGCAGCCGCCCCGGTCGAACCCACCGCTGAACAGCCTGCTCCCTCCGCCCAAGCGGAGAAGGGTCCCGAGGCCGGCGCGCCGGCAGAGGGCGAAGCGGCCGCGGCGGAATCGCCCCAACCCGCCGCCCGCAAGGGGTTTGCCCGGGTGATCAAGCGGGCGGCCATTGAGATTACCCCCAGTGTTGAAAGTCGGCCGGCCCCCCGGCCCCGTAAGGTGGAAAAGCCGAAAAGGCCGGGAGCACCCGGAGCTCCCGGAGCAGGAGCACCGGGCGTCGTTCCCGGGGGCGAAGATGCCGCGGCCAAAAAAAAAGGTAAGCGGTTTGTCAAGTTCCATCCCGAGCCGGAAAAGGGAGTGGCCAAAAAGGGCGCCCTGGGTAAGCGTAAGCGCCAGGGCGAAGTGGTGGTGGAGGATTTCGACGAACTGGGTCTGGTGCCGGCCGGGGTTCGCCTGGGCCGGGGCGGCCGAGGCGGCGGCGGCCGCCGGGTCAAGCAGCATGCCAAGCAGCAGCCGGCAGCCGAGACCAAGGCGATCAAGAAGCGGATCACCGTCCATGAAACCATCACCGTGGGCGATCTGGCCCACCGGATGGGGGCCAAGGCCAACGAGGTTATCGCCAAGCTGATGGGCATGGGGGTGATGGCCACCGTCAATCAGTCCATGGATATCGACACCGCCACCCTGGTGGCCACCGAGTTCGGTTATGAGGTGGAGCTGGGCAAGACCGGCGAGCAGAGCATTATCAATCTGGAGGAGCAGGAATCGGGCGGTGAGCCGGTTCCCCGGCCGCCGGTGGTTACGGTAATGGGGCATGTCGATCACGGCAAGACCTCGATTCTCGATGCCATCCGTAAAACCGACGTGGCTGCCGGCGAGGCCGGCGGCATTACCCAGCACATCGGGGCCCACTACGTTCGTTCCCCCAAGGGAGATCTGGTCTTCCTCGATACTCCTGGCCATGAGGCCTTTACCGAGATGCGCTCCCGCGGGGCCCAAGTCACCGATATCGTGGTCCTGGTGGTGGCGGCCGATGACGGGGTAATGGACCAGACCCGGGAGGCGATCAACCACGCCCGGGCCGCCGAGGTGCCGATTCTGGTTTGCGTCAACAAGATCGATAAGGAAAATGCCGATCCCATGCGGGTCAAGCGGGAGCTTTCCGATTTGGGCCTGATGCCGGAAGATTGGGGCGGTGATGCCATCTACTGCGAAACATCGGCCAAACAAGGAATCGGGATCAGTGAACTGCTGGACAGCATCCTGCTGCAGGCCGAAATTCTGGAGCTCAAGGCCGATCCCAAACGGCGCGCCAGGGGCCATGTGGTGGAAGCCCAACTGCACAAGGGCCGGGGGCCGGTGGCCACGGTTCTGGTCCAGCAGGGAACCCTGCGTGTGGGCGATTTCTTCGTCGCCGGCCAGTACAGCGGCAAGGTCCGTTCCCTGCTCAACGACAAAGGGGAGCATATCGCCGAGGCCGGTCCGGCTACCCCGGTGGAGATCCAGGGTTTGAGCGGCGTTCCCCAGGCCGGTGATGAGTTTGTCGTGGTCCGGGATGACAAGATGGCCAAAAGCGTCAGCGCCGAACGTCAGTTGAAGGTCCGGGAGCAGGAGCTGGCCTCCGACAGCAAGATCTCCCTGGAGAATCTCTTCGAGCGATTGCAGGAGGGCGAGGTCAAGGAGCTGATGGTGGTGCTGCGGGCCGATGTGCAGGGAACCCTGGAGGCTTTTACCTCCTCCCTGGAGCAGCTTTCCACCGCCGCGGTCAAGGTTCGGGTCCTCAACTCCGGAACCGGCACCATCACCGAGTCGGATGTCCTGCTGGCCGCCGCCTCCGAGGCCCTGATCATCGGCTTCAATGTCCGGCCCAACGCTAAGATCCAGGAGCTGGCCAAGCAAGAGCGAGTTGATATGCGTTTCTACGACGTTATCTACCACGCCCTGGAGGATATCAAACAGGCGATGGAGGGGATGCTGGAACCGGAATTTGTCGAGGAGGTGATCGGCAGCGCCGAGGTTCGCCAGACCTTCCAGGTTTCCAAGGTGGGCACCATTGCCGGTTGCTACGTCACCAGCGGCAAGGCCGAACGCAACGCCAAGGTTCGGCTGCTCCGCGACGGGGTGGTGGTCTTCACCGGGCAACTCAGCTCCCTCAAGCGATTCAAGGACGATGCCAAGGAGGTCGCCAGCGGCTACGAGTGCGGGCTTACCCTGCACAATTACAATGACATCAGGGAAGGGGATGTCATGGAGTTCTTCGTCATGAAGGAAATTAAGCCGGAGCTGTAAGCCGATGAGCGCCGCCAGAAAAGAACGTAATCGTTCAGCAGCACCGCATCTTCGGGCGATCAGCCAGGCTTACGTACACGGGGTACGCGGCGCTTGGCCGCTTGCCCGAAGATGCGGCACTGCTGAACGATTACAGCCCGTTAAATCGACAAGTTGTTGACCATGGTGAACAGATACAAAAGAACCAGCCCCCTGCCCGGGGTGGCAGCGCCTGCCGGGAAACGGCGCCCCGGCCGGGTGGCCGACGAAATTCGGCAGGAGGTGGCCATGCTGCTGCTGAGCAAGGTGCAGGATCCCCGGGTGGCCCAGGTGACCATCCTGCGGGCCACCGTCACCGATGATCTCAGCCAGGCACGTGTTTACTACAGTGTACTCAATGAAGAAGCGGTCGCCGACGCGGCCAAGGGGCTGGAGAGCGCCAAAGGTTTTATCCGGCGCAGTCTGGCCACTAATCTGGCCCTGCGGGTGGTTCCCGCCATCATCTTCCAGCGGGATCACTCCCTGGAGGAGCAGGAAAAACTGGAGCGCCTTTTAAGGCAGATCCGGGAAGAGGAGGGGGAGGGCAGCTAAATGAACGGTTCGCCGCTGGAAGTCATGGTCGTCGCCATCAAAGAGGCCGAGAACATCCTGATCCTGACCCATATTCATCCCGATGGCGACGCCTTGGGTTCCCAGTTGGGTCTGGGTTACATTTTGCGCGACCTGGGCAAGCAGGTCTGCCTCTATGGCGAGAGCGAAGTCTCCCACCTTTACGATTTCCTCCCCGGGGCCGCCGATATCACCGTCGGCCTGCCCGAACTGGGCTCCTTTGATTGCGCCATCGCCTTGGATTGCGGCGACGCTTATCGCCTGGGGGGGGAGATGGCGGCCCTGCTCACCGTAAAGCCTTTTTTAGTGATCGACCACCATGCCGGTCATCGGGAGTTCGGCGATTTGCGGTGGGTCGATCCCGGCCGCGCCTCCACCGGGGAAATGGTCTACGACCTGGCCGTGGCGCTGGGGGCCGAAGTTTCCCCGGCGGCGGCCTACTGCCTCTACACCGCCGTGGTCTCCGACACCGGTTCTTTCAAGTACTCCTCCACCTCGGCGGACACCTTCCGGGTGGCCCGGGAGTTGATCTTGAAAGGGGTCAAGCCGGCGGAGGTGGCTGGCAAACTGTTCGACAACTATACCATGCCCCGGCTGCGCCTGTTCCAGCGGGTCCTGGAAAGCCTGCAACTGCTGGCCGGTGGCCGGATTGCCCTGATCAGCGCCCCCCGCCGACTCTTTGATGAAACCGGCGCCGCCCCTCATGATACCGAGGGCTTTATCAACTATCCCCGGGCGCTGGCCTGTGTCCAGGTGGCGGCTTTCCTCAAGGAAGCCGAGCCGGGAAAGATTTCGGTGAGTATGCGTTCCAAGGATTCCTCCTGTGATGTATCCCTGGTGGCCGCCAAGTTCGGCGGCGGCGGTCATCGCAACGCCGCCGGGTTCAAGCGGCTGGACACCACCATCGAACAGCTGGGCGCCGAGCTGCTGCGGGAACTGGAAGCCGTGGTTGTCCACCACTGATGGCCGGCAACGATCCGGTAGTCAGTTCGGTTGAAACTTGGCCGGCTCCCCCGACCCTCGCCTCATCCGATCCCCTCCCCCCCATGGTTATTCCGGTGGATAAGCCCGCCGGCCCGTCGTCGTTCCGGATGGTCCAGATGGTTCGCCGCGCCCTGGGGATCAAGAAGGTCGGACATGCCGGCACCCTGGACCCCTTTGCCTCCGGCCTGCTGCTGATCTGCGTCGGTCGCGCCGCCACCCGGCTGGTGGACCGCCTGATGGTCGGTGACAAGGAGTATCTGGCCACCTTGCAGTTGGGGGTTGCCACCACCACCCACGACCCCGAGGGGGAGGAGCTGGCCCGGAAACCGGTTACGGCGGAGCATTACGATGCCCTTGAGGAGGCCCTGACCGCTTTTCGGGGCGAGCTGATGCAGTCCCCTCCCGCCTTCTCGGCGGTCAAGCATCAGGGTAAACCTCTTTACGCTTACGCCCGCAAGGGGGAGATGGTGGTCAAACCTCCCCGCCGGGTTCTGATCCATGAACTTACGGTTCTGGAACTGGATCGGGAACGGCAGCGCCTGCTCCTGCGGATTTGCTGCAGCAAGGGCACCTACATCCGCAGCCTGGCCCACGACCTGGGCGCGGCCTTGGGGTGTGGCGCCCATCTTACTGCCCTGCGCCGCCTGGCCAGCGGTTCTTTTAGGGTGGAGGAGGCGGTTGACGGCAACGCCCTCTTCGACCGGGAGCGGGCCGCCGCCCGGTTGCTTGCCGGCAGCTTGAGCGTCGCCGCCGTTGAAGCCCGCTTCCCCTCCTTAACCTGAGTAGTGGGACGGTAATAAGCCAAGGAGTCTCCAGATGAACCCCTACGAGTTGTTCAAAAGAACCCCCAAGAGCAACTGCGGCCAGTGCGGCTATCCCGCCTGCCTGGCCTTTGCCGCCGCCGTCACCAAGGGCGGGGAGGACCCCGGCAAGTGCCCCTTTCTCGATCCCGCTGCCCTGGAACTGCTCTCCCCGGGGGGAACCAACCTGGAACAGTTGCCCCGGCAGCGCGATCTGGAGCTGGTGGAGCATCTGAAGAGCAAGATCGCCCCTCTTGATTTTGCCGCCATCGCCGCCCCCCTGGGCTGCAAAGTGGTCGGTGGGGAGGAGGGCGAGGAGCTGCTCTTCAGCTTCCTGGGCCGGGAGGTACGGTTGGGTAAAAAGGGGGTGCTGCTGGACGGGTTCGAGCCGGAGGACCCCCGGGATCAGATTCTGCTCTACAACTATGTCCACTTCCAGGGAGGGGCCGAACCGACCCGGCGGGACTGGATCGGGCTGGAGAGTCTGCCCAACACCATCTCCAAGGTCAAAACCCTGGCTGTTTACTGCGAGCAGCCCCTGGCTGAAATTTTTTCTCTCTATCCTCCCGTGGCGGTGAGGGCTGCCGGGATCGCGCTGGGGGGAGAGGAGCTGGCCGATACCGCCGCCGATCTGGCCCTGCTGGTGCCGGTGCTCCCCCGGGTACCGCTGTGCCTGCACTTTTGGGCCGAAGCCCCGGAGGAGGGGTTCAGCGCACGGACCAAGGTGCTTTTTGACCGGCGGGTTCTGGACTTTCTCGATCTGGAAACCCTGGTTTTTGCTGGTGAACGCCTGGCCGAGCGCCTGGCCCTGCTGCTGCGCGCCGGTTAGGGTCTGAAACCCTGACCGACGGAGGGAGATGATGCGGAAAATAGCCGTGTTGGTTGTGCTTGCCGTTCTGGTGGTGCTGTTTTTCCTGTTCGAACTGGACGGCTGGTTGACCCTGGAGGCCCTTAAACAGGGGCAGGAGCGGTTTGCCGCCTGGCGGACCCAGGCGCCGCTGTTGGTGGCCGGGGGCTTCTTTCTGGGCTATGTGGCGGTCACCGCCCTCTCGCTGCCGGGGGCGGCGGTGATGACTCTGGCGGGTGGGGCCCTCTTCGGCCTGGTCACCGGGGTGATCCTGATCTCCTTTGCCTCCACCATCGGGGCTACCCTGGCTTTCCTGGTGAGCCGTTTCCTGCTCCGGGACCTGGTCCAGGCCCGCTTCGGCGACAAGCTGGCGACGATCAATCGGGGGGTGGAGCGGGATGGGGCCTTCTATCTTTTCACCCTGCGGCTGGTGCCGATCTTTCCCTTCTTCCTGATCAATCTGCTGCTGGCCCTCACTCCGATCCGGGTTTTCACTTTCTACTGGGTAAGCCAGGTGGGAATGCTGGCCGGCACCGTAGTCTTTGTCAATGCCGGCACCCAACTGGCCACCGTCGAGAGTGTCGGCGATATCTTCTCGCCGGGCTTGCTCGCCTCCTTCGCCCTGCTGGGTTTTTTCCCCCTGCTGGCCAAAAGGCTGGTGGAGGCCGCGCGCCGGGGCCGGGTTTACGCCCGCTGGCGCCGACCGCGCTCCTTTGATCGCAATCTGGTGGTGATCGGCGGCGGGGCGGCGGGCCTGGTCAGCGCCTATATCGCCGCGACGCTCAAGGCCAAGGTTACCCTGGTCGAGGCCCACAAGATGGGGGGGGATTGCCTCAACTACGGCTGCGTGCCCAGCAAGGCCCTGATCCGCAGCGCCAAGTTGGCCCACCAGATCAGGCATGCCGATCGTTACGGGCTGGAAGCCGCCGCCCCCCGTTTCAGCTTCAAGGCGGTGCTGGCCCGGGTTGAGGCCAAGATCGCCGCCATCGCCCCCCACGACAGTGGCGAGCGCTATACCGAGCTTGGGGTCGAAGTTTTGCCGGGCCGGGCCAGGATCGTCGATCCCTGGACCGTGGAGGTGGCCCTCAATGCCGGTGGGGTCAGAAGGATGACCACCCGCAGCATTGTTATCGCCACCGGTGCCGCCCCGGCGGTGCCGCCCCTGCCGGGGCTGGAGGAGGTGGGCTATCTCACCAGCGATACAATGTGGGAGTGGTTGGCCAAGCTTGATCAGCCCCCGGCCCGGCTGCTGGTGATCGGGGGCGGCCCCATCGGCTGTGAGTTGGCCCAGGCTCTGGCCCGGTTGGGATCCCGGGTTACCTTGGCGCAGCGCGGCCCCCGGCTGCTGCCCAAGGAGGATGAGGAGGTTGGGCTTCTGGTCGCCCAGGCCCTGGAGGCTTCCGGGGTGGAGGTGTTGACCGGGCAGCGAATGGTGCGCTGTGAACGCCGGGGTGAAAGCCGATGGCTGCTGGTGGAGCGGGATGGGGTAGAGCATCGTCTTGAGTTTGACGCCCTGCTGCTGGCGGTTGGCCGCCAGGCCCGGCTGACCGGTTACGGTTTGGAGGAGCTGGGAGTGCTCACCCAGCGGACGGTGGTGGTCAATGAGTACCTGGAGACCATCTACCCCAATATCTTTGCGGTGGGGGATGTGGCCGGGCCCTACCAGTTTACCCATACCGCCGCCCATATGGCCTGGTTCGCGGTGGTCAACGCCCTGTTCGGCCGGTTTTACCGGTTCAAGGTCGATTATTCGGTGGTTCCCTGGACCACCTTCACCGACCCGGAGGTGGCCCGGGTCGGGCTCAATGAGGAGGAGGCTCACAGGCGGGGGATTGCCTGCGAGGTGACTCGCTATGATTTCGGGGAGCTGGACCGGGCCATCGTCGACAGCGCCGATCAGGGGTTTGTCAAGGTCCTCACCGTGCCGGGCAAGGACCGGATCCTGGGGGTGACCATAGTGGGTGAACATGCCGGTGAGCTGCTGGCCGAGTATGTCCTGGCCATGAAACATGGTTTGGGAATGAACAAAATTCTGGGTACTATCCACACCTATCCCACCATGTCCGAGGGCAACAAGTTCGCGGCCGGGGTCTGGAAAAAGGCCCACGCGCCCCGGAAACTGCTGGCCCTGATCGGCCGCTATCATGCCTGGAGGTTGTAGAGAGCGATGAGGGAGTTGATTCTGGGTGGAACCCGTTCGGGCAAGAGCGCCCTGGCCGAAGAGCTGGCCCTGGCCAGCGGTCTGGCGGTGACCTATCTGGCCACCGCCGAGGCCGGTGATGCCGAGATGCGGGAGCGGATTCGCCACCACCGGGAGCGGCGGCCGCCCCAGTGGGGAGTGGCTGAGGTCGGTTGCGATCTGGCCGGAGAACTGGTAAAAAGGGCCGCGGTCGACCATTGTCTGCTGGTGGATTGCCTCACCCTGTGGCTGACCCGCCTGCTGATCGATCCCGATCCGGGCCGCTTGGCCCGGGAGAGCGAGGCCCTGTTGCGGGTGCTACCGGGGTTGCCGGGCCGGATCATCATGGTCAGTAATGAAACCGGACTGGGGGTGGTGCCTCTGGGGGAGATCTCCCGGCGCTTTTGCGACGAGTCGGGCCGCTTGCATCAGCAGTTGGCCAAGGTGTGTGATCGGGTGGTGCTGACCGTGGCCGGCCTGCCCCAAGTTTTGAAAGGTGAAAGGATAAAGTAATGATAAATGATCGTTTTTCGTGGGTGAAAGAGCCGGTGGCGGCCTTGGATAATGCCGCCCGGCAGCGGGCTGAGCAACGCCAGGGGCAACTGACCAAGCCGGCGGGCTCCCTGGGCCGTCTGGAAGAGCTGGCGTTACGGCTGGCCGCCATGCTGGGTCGGGATAAACCGCGCCTGGGCAAGGCGGGGATTGCGGTTTTTGCCGGTGATCACGGGGTGGTGGAGGAGAAAATCTCCGCCTTCCCGCGGGAGGTTACCGTGGAGATGGTGCGCAATTTCGCCAACGGGGGGGCGGCAATCAGCGTCCTGGCCCGCAATCTCGGGGCGGAGCTTGAGGTGGTGAACCTGGGAACGGTGGCGGACCCCGGCCCCCTGCCGGGAGTGGTGGCCGTCAACCTGGGTCCCGGCACCGCCAACTTCATCCATGGCCCGGCCATGACCGAAGAGCAGCTCGCCGGGGCCCTGGAGGCCGGGTACGCCAGTGTCGAGCGGATGCTGGACCGGGGGGTAGGGCTCTATATCGGTGGCGAAATGGGGATCGGCAACACCACCAGTGCCGCCGCCCTGGCCTGTGCTTACCTGTTTGAAAAACCGGAGGTTCTGGCCGGACCCGGGACCGGGCTCGATGCGGCCGGAGTGCGGCGCAAGGTCGAGGTTTTGGAGCGGGCCTTAACTTTCCACTGCCCGGCCGGGAAGGAGCTTCCCCCGCGGGAGATCCTGTGGCGGCTGGGGGGCTTTGAGATAGCCGCCCTGGCCGGGGCCTATATCCGCTGCGCTCAGCGCGGCCTGCCGGTTTTGATCGACGGCTTCATCAGTTCGGTGGCGGCCCTGGCCGCCCTGCGCCTGCAATCCCGGGCCGCCGGCTGGTTTATCTTCTCCCACGCTTCGGCCGAGCCGGGTCACCGCCGGGTGTTGGCCGCCATGGAGGCCAGGCCCCTGCTTGATCTCGGCATGCGCCTGGGTGAGGGCAGCGGGGCGGCGGTGGCCCTGCCTCTGTTGCAACTGGCCTGCGCTCTCCACTCGGAGATGGCCACCTTTGAGGAGGCTCTGGTTTCCAAGCAGTTCAACTGAGGGGAGGGAGCCATGGTTAAACTAACCCCGCGACATGCCCCGGTGTTGCTGGCTTTTTTTACTTCCCTGCTGATGAGTCTGTTGATGTCGGCGGTGATCACCCTGATCAATCTCGGCCTGGTGGATGATTTTTTCCGCCGCTGGATGACCGCCTGGCTAACCGCCTTCGTGATCGCTTTTCCCTCCATCCTTTTGGTGCTGCCGGTGGCCCGGAGGATTGTGGCCCGGTTGATCGGGGCTCCCATGGTCTAACTTACTGAATTACCAGTACTCTGGATATTTGCGGCCAGGGGCCAGGTTGTTGACCAATAGGGCCACCAGCAGCATGATCAGGGCGCCGCTGGCGGCGGGAACCAGGGCGTAGAGAAAGCCCAGGGCGTGGATCTCCTCGCCGCCGATCACCGCGATCAGGGCGGTGGCGCCGCCGGGGGGATGGAGGGTGCCGGTCAACTGCATGAGGGCGATGGCGGTGGCCACCGCGAGGGCACTGGCCAGTGCTGGCTGTTCGGGCAGCAACTGGTAGCAGGCCACCCCCACCAGGGCTGAAACCAGATGCCCCCCCACCAGGTTGCGGGGCTGGGCCAGGGGGCTGTTGGTCGCCCCGTAGATCAGCACCGCCGAGGCGCCGAAAGAACCGATGATCATCACCAGGCCCCGGTCCGCCAGCCAGCCGTAGTGGAGCCCGGCCACCGCCGCGATCCCCAGCAGAGCCCCCAGCCACGACCAGGCGATATAACCAACTTTCACCCGGGGCGGACATTTGCCTCCACCTTTCATTTTGGTTAAATAGTTCATGGTTGTTTCCCTTGGGTTGAGGGTATAATCAGGCTTACTCTTAAGGCCCCGGCTGACCTCGGGGGCCATACAATTCTGGAGGATGCCATGGAAGAGTTGAAAAGCAGTCGTGTAACCATTGTCGATATCAGGATGCCCTTCGGTTCGATGGTTGTGTTCATGGTGAAGTGGGTGCTGGCTTCTATTCCGGCTTTTTTCATCCTCGCCCTCATCGGCACGGCGGTCTTTGGTGTCCTGGGGGCCATCTTCGGGCCCGGAATGCACTGAGCGCCGTTTCCGCGCAGAATGGCAAAGGCGGTGTGCTTGTTATATGTTGACAGAGATGGCGCAAAAATGTTGGTAAAGATTGTTTAAATTTTTGGTTACTTTTACCCCAACCTATCAGGTCGAGGAGGCTTGTGATGCGACTGACCAGTTCCGCTTTTGCCGATGGCGGTTTGATTCCCGCCCGTTATACCTGTGACGGCGACAATATTAATCCGCCGCTGGAGATTGCCGGAGTGCCGGCGGCGACGGTGAGTCTGGTGCTGATCATGGATGACCCCGATGTGCCGAAAAGCGCCCGGCCCGACGGGATGTGGGACCATTGGCTGATCTTCAACATGCCGCCCACCCTGACCCGGATCGAGGAAAACCAGGAGCCCCCCGGGGATCAAGGGACCGGTACCGCCGGCAATCGTCAATATCACGGCCCCTGTCCACCGGATCGGGAGCACCGCTACTTCTTCAAGCTCTACGCCCTGGACTGCCGACTTGCCTTGCCCGCCGGCGCCGCCAAGCCCGGGATAGAAGCGGCCATGGCCGGACACATTCTGGCCATGGCCGAACTTATGGGGCGCTACGATCGCCCCCGCCGTTAATGCCCTGGCCCCTGCTGCTGCCCCTTCTTTTATCGGTCTTTATCGCCCTGCTGGGGATCGGTATCATCGTTCCGGTGATGCCGGTTTTCGCCGCCGGCCTGGGGGCGGGGGGGCTGGCTTTAGGCTTTATCATCGCCTCCTTCTCCATTACCCGGGGGCTCTGTCAACCCCTGGTGGGATCGCTCTCCGATCGCTGGGGGCGCAAGGGTTTTCTGTTGGGCGGCCTGCTGGTTTTCGGCGTGGTGGGTTTACTGATCCCCTTGGCCACTTCGGTGGAAAACCTGGTGCTGATCCGGGCCCTGCACGGAGTGGGCTCGGCGATGATCGTGCCGGTGGCCATGGCCTATGTCAGTGATCTGGCCCCGGTGGGCCAGGAGGGCCGCTACATGGGGCTGCTCAACACCGCCATCTTTGCCGGGATCGGTAGCGGCCCGCTGCTGGGCGGGATCTTCACCGACCTCTGGGGGATGGCTTCGGCTTTCCACGCCATGGCCGCCTTAAGTTTTCTGGCCCTGGTCCTGGTTCTCTCGCAGATGCCGGCCATGCCCGCCGTCGGGGCCGGCAGCCGGGGGCGGGAGGGCCTACTGGCCGCCATGGGCAAAATGCTGGCCAGCCGGCGAACCTCGGGACTGCTGCTGGCCAGGCTGGCGACCATGATCATCATGGTGCCGACCATGGCCTTTCTGCCGCTGCTGATGACCCAGGCCTTTCAGGCCAGCGGCAGCCAGATCGGCATGGTGATCGCGGCTCGCACCCTGATCAACGCCCTGCTGCAAGGGCCCGGCGGTCGCCTGGCCGACCGCCACGACAAGCCGCGTCTGCTGCGGATCGGCTGTCTGGTGATCAGCGCCGTGATCTGCCTGATTCCTTTGGCGGACAACTTCTGGAGTCTGCTGCTTCTGTTCATGATCCTGGGCCTGGGCGAGGCCCTGATCTGGCCGACCCTGGGGGCCCTGGCCACCGAGGAGGGCCGGGTCTACGGGCAGGGCACCATGATGGGGGTATTCAATCTGGCGATGAGCGGCGGGGTGTTGATCGGGGCCCTGGGGGCGGGGATCGCCACCGATCTCTTCGGCCTGCTCTGGACCTTCCCCCTGATCGGTCTGCTGGTGCTGACCTTGACCATGTTCGCCATTGCCCGGATTGCCTCCGGCCGGTCCCCGGTTGCCGCTTAGCGCTTTAGCGGTTGACTTTCAGGGCAATCTTTATTAATTAGAGCTGTTTAAAGTAGGAATGGCCGGGGCTGCCGGAATCTGCCGGGGCGGCTGGCCATCTCCCGAATGTTAAACCCTTTTTGAGGAGTAGTTAAAGTGACCCTTACCACCGAAGACAAACAGGCCATCATCGCCGAGCACGGCGCCAACCCCCAGGATACCGGCTCCCCCGAGGTGCAGATCGCCCTGCTCTCCGCCCGGATCACCTACCTGACCGAGCATTTCAAGACTTTCAAGAAAGACCATCATTCTCGCCGGGGGCTGCTCAAGCTGGTCGGCCAGCGTAAGCGGCTGCTCCGTTACCTCAAGGATAATGATGTGGATCGTTACCGCAATATCATCGCCAAGCTGGGCATTCGGAAGTAACCGGATCCTTGCCGTCGGCGCGGCTTTTTTGTTAAACGTTCAGTCGCGCCCCGCTTTGGGGCGTAGCTGAACGTTTAGCTTTTCCGGCCCCGGGGGATTGCCCCCCCTGAGCCGCTTATGTCCGAGGGCCCGGGCTGTGCGAACCGAGCCCCTAAGCGAATGTCAGAGGAGAAGATAAGAAGATGGAAAAGAAGATCAGTGTGGAACTTGCCGGCAGAACCTTAACTATTGAAACCGGGCGGTTGGCCAAGCAGGCCAGCGGCGCGGTATTGGTCACTTACGGACAGAGCATGGTGCTGGTTACCGCCACCGCCGCCCGCGAACCCCGGGAGTCTGTCGATTTTCTGCCCCTCACCGTGGAGTACCAGGAGCGTTTTTACGCGGTGGGCCGAATTCCCGGCAGCTTCTTCCGCCGCGAGATTGGCCGGCCCACTGAGAAGGAAACCCTCTCCTGCCGCCTGATCGACCGTCCCCTGCGGCCGCTTTTTGCCGCCGGCTACCAGAATGAGACCCAGATTATCGCCACCGTACTCTCCGCCGACCATGAAAATGAGCCCGATATGATGGCGATGATCGGGGCCTCCGCCGCCCTCTCCGTCTCCCATATCCCTTTCAATGGCCCCATTGCCGGGGTGCGGGTGGGGATGGTGGATGGCAACTATATCCTCAATCCCACCAGCGAGCAGCGCAAGAACTCCCGGCTGGACCTGATCGTGGCCGGCACCGCCAAGGCGGTGGTGATGGTGGAAGGGGGGGCCGACAGCCTCTCCGAAGAGGAGGTAATGAACGGAATCTTCTTCGCCCACGAGTCGATGCAGCCCCTGATCGCCATCCAGGAGGAGTTGCGCCAGGCGGTGGGCCGGGCCAAGCTGGAGGTCAAACCGCCGGAGGTGGATGAGCAACTGCGCGCCCGGGTGGCTGAATTGGCCGGCCCCGGAATGCTCGAGGTCACCGGTACCGCCGACAAGATGGCCCGGGGCGAAGCCTTCCACGCCCTGGAGAGCAGGGTGCTCGCCCAATTGAAGGAGGAGCTGGGCTCTTCCGAGCAAACGGCCGCCAAGCTGAAAGAGGCCAAGGAGCTGCTCTATGGCCTCAAGAAGAGCGTGATGCGCAGCCAGATCGTCAAGGAGAAGAGGCGGATCGCCAACCGCCGCCTGGACGAGGTGCGCCCGATCAGTTGCGAAGTGGCAACCCTGCCCCGGGTCCACGGCTCCTCCCTCTTCACCCGGGGCGAGACCCAGGTGCTGGTCAGTGTCACCCTGGGCAGCGGCGACGATGAGCAGCGGATTGAATCGCTCAGCGGCATGTCCTTCAAGCCCTTCATGCTGCACTACAACTTCCCCCCCTACTGCGTGGGGGAGGCCCGTTTTCTCCGTGGTCCCAGCCGTCGCGATATCGGCCACGGCGCCCTGGCGGAACGGGCGGTGGCGGCGGTGTTGCCCGACAGCGAGAGCTTTCCCTACACCATCCGGGTGGTTTCCGAGGTGCTGGAGTCCAACGGCTCCTCCTCCATGGCCACCATCTGCGGAGCGTCGCTCTCCCTGATGGATGCCGGCGTGCCCCTGCGAAAACCGGTGTCCGGCATCGCCATGGGCCTGATCAAGGAGGGGGATGAGATCGCCATCCTCTCCGATATCCTGGGCGACGAGGATCACTTGGGCGACATGGATTTCAAGGTGGCGGGTACCGATGATGGGATCACCGCTCTGCAGATGGATATCAAGATCGAGGGGGTTTCCCGGGAGATCATGGGCCAGGCCCTTTCCCAGGCCAGGGCCGGTCGGCTCCATATCCTGGAGAAGATGAAGGAGGCGTTGGCCACCTCCCGGGCGGATGTGCCCGAGCATGCCCCCAAACTGTTCACCATCAATATTCACCCGGACAAGATCCGCGACCTGATCGGCCCGGGGGGTAAGATGATCCGTTCGATCACCGCCGATTACGGGGTCAAGATCGACGTCGAGGATGACGGTCGGGTCAAGATCTTCGCCCCCAGCGGCGAGGTGGCCGCCCAAGTCCGCGAGGTGATCGGCTCGATCACCGCCGAGGCGGAGATCGGCAAGATCTATACCGGTACCGTGCAGAAAATTATGGATTTCGGAGCCTTCGTCCAGATCCTGCCCGGCACCGACGGCCTGGTCCATATCTCCGAGTTGGAGAATCGCCGGGTGGAGAAGGTCACCGATGTCCTCAAGGAGGGTGATGAGGTGCGGGTCAAGGTTCTGGAGATCGACGGTCGCGGCAAAATCCGTTTGAGCCGCAAGGCGGCCATGGCCGAAGAGAACAGTTGAACCGCCCCGTCGGCCCCCTGGGCTCCGCCGCCATGTGTCAGCAAAGCACTTTGGATAACGGAGTAAGGATCGCCACCGAAACCACCGACTCGCGGGTGGTTTCGGTGGGGGTCTGGATCGAGGCCGGAGCCCGCGATGAGCATGACCTGACCAATGGCAGCTCCCATTTTGTCGAACATATGCTCTTTAAGGGTACCGATCGCCGCAATGCCCACCAGATTGCCCGCGAATTCGATGTAATGGGGGGGATGGCCAACGCCTTCACCGCCACCGAAACCACCTGCTTTTATGCCACTGTCCTGGCCGACCGCCTGCCCCAACTGGCCGACCTGCTGGCCGATATCGTTCTCAATTCCAGCTTTCTCCCCGCCGAGGTGGATAATGAGCGTGAGGTGATCCTCCAGGAGATCGCCATGGTGGAGGATACCCCCGACGATCTGGTCCACGACCTCTTCAACCGGGAGCTGTGGGGGCGGCATCCCCTGGGTAACACGGTGCTGGGCTCGCCCCGGGTGATCGGCGCCCTCACCTCTCATCATCTGCTGGATTATGTCCAGCGCCACTATACCCCCGGCCGGATCTTGATCGCCGCCGCCGGTCAGGTCGAGCATGACAGTTTTTGCCAACTGTGGGCCAAACCCTTCGGCACCATGCCGCGTGGGGCCGGTGAGCGGGGTACCGATTCCGCCGCCGGCTTGCGCCGGGTTCCGGAGTTCCGGGAGCCGGTCCGCCGGATTTTCGACCGGGGTTTGGAGCAGGTCCATCTGGTGATGGGCACCTACGGCCTGGGGGAAACCGACCCGGACCGCTACGCCCTGCAGCTGCTCAACACGGTACTCGGGGGCAATATGAGCTCCCGTCTTTTTCAGGAGATTCGGGAGAAACGGGGTTTGGCCTACTCGGTATACTCCTACTTAAACACCAACAGCGACAGCGGTGCCCTGGGGGTTTATCTGGGGGTGGATCCCCTGGCGGCCGAGGAGGCGGTGGGGCTGGTGGGCAAGGAGATCCGCCGCCTGGCCCGTGAACCGATCCCCGCCGAGGTGCTGGCCGAGGCCCGCGATTACGCCCGGGCGGTGATCATGCTGGCCGATGAGAATCCCGAGGCCCGGATGTGCCGTTTGGCCCGCAATGTGCTCAACTTTAACCGCGACCTGCCCCTGGCGGAAATTCTGGCCGGCTTTGACCGGGTAACCGCCGCCGATATCCAGGCCCTGGCCGCGGGGGTATTTGTCCGTCCCCTGAGTGCCGTGGCCCTGGGCCCCCTGGATGACGGGCTGCTGGACTGGGACGCCTTGGATGAGTGAGGGCGGCCTGCGATTCTGCGTCCTGGGGGGCGGCAGCAAGGGCAACGCCACCTACGTGGAGGCGGGTGGCACCCGGCTGCTGATCGATGCCGGTTTTTCCGGTCGTGAGATTGAAGGTCGGCTGGCGGCCTTGGGGGTTGATGCCGCCGACCTGACCGCCATCCTGATCAGTCACGAGCATGGTGATCATACCCGGGGGGCGGGGGTGCTTTCCCGCCGCCACCGGCTGCCGGTGCTGGCCAACCGGGCCACCCTGGCGGCCGCCGGGCCCAGTTTGGCCAACCTGGCGGCGGTCCAGGAGTTTGCCGCCGGCACCACCTTTGTCTGCGGCAATATCCAGGTTCATCCCTTTGCCATCCCCCATGACTGTGCCGAACCGGTGGGTTTTCTGCTCAAGGCCGGCAGCCGGCTGCTGGGCCATTGCACCGATCTGGGGTCGGTCCCCCGCCTGGTTCATCACCGCCTAAGCGACTGTCACGCCTTGGTGCTGGAGGCCAACCACGATCTCGAGATGCTGATGGCTGGGCCATATCCCCCGGCCCTCAAGCAGCGGGTCCGTTCTCGCCATGGCCACCTGGCCAACCACGAGACCGGCGCCTTCCTGGCCCAACTGCTGGGCCGGGAGCTGAAACAGGTGGTGCTATCCCACCTCAGTGAGACCAACAACACCCCGGCTCTGGTGGAACGGGCGGTCGCCGCCGCCCTCAACGGCCGTCCCGCCGGCTCCCTGCCCCGGATCAGCATCGCCTGCCAGCAGAAGGGCAGCGCCATGGTTTGCCTCTAGCCGCCAGCCCTCGCTTAATCTCCCGCAAAAAAAATCCGGATCCGCTTCCTCTGGCCGCCAGGGTTGTGCTAAGATGCCGCCAGGTTCAACGGCTAACCTACCATTAAGGAGGCGAAATGGCTGGATCGAAATGGTACAAACCTTATCTGCTGGGAGGCCTGGCCGGGCTGCTGCTCACCGCCAGCGTCCTGTTTGCCAATCAGTTCTTCGGCACCTCCACCACTTTCCCCCGGGCCGCCACCTGGCTGGTTGATCTGGTGGGGATCGACCTCAGTCATCTGCCCTTTTATCAGGTCCGGAGCGGCGCTCTGACCGGGGCCTCCTTTCCCGACTGGCAGCTGTTGTTTGTCGTGGGCATCGGGATCGGGGCCTTTATCAGTTCGCTGCTCACCGGCACCTTCAAGTTGGAGTCGCTGCCGCCCATGTGGGTGGCCAGATTCGGTGACCGCCTGGGACTGCGGATTGTCCACTCCCTGATCGGCGGGGTTCTGGTAATGATCGGGGCCCGGATGGCGGGCGGCTGCCCCAGCGGTCACGGGGTCAGCGGGGTCAGTCAGTTGGGGGTCAGCAGCCTGCTGGCCTTGGTGATGTTTTTTGTCGGCGGCATTATCACCGCGCGCCTTATCTATCGGGGAGGTAAGTGATGACGCTGATTATGGGGCTGGTAACCGGGATTTTCTTCGGCATCCTGCTGCAGCAGGCGGAGGCACTGCGTTTCGAACGCCAGGTGGGCGCCATGCGGCTGCAGGACATGACCATCGTCAAATTCATGCTGAGTACCATCATTGTTGGTTCCATCGGCATCCACCTGCTGGCCGATCTGGGGATGATCTCCTTTGCTCCCCGGGCCTTGAGCCTGGGCCTGCAGATCGTGGGTGGGTTGCTCTTCGGCATCGGCTGGGCCCTCATCGGCTACTGCCCGGGGACCAGTGTCGGCGCTTTGAGCGAAGGGCGCCTCCACGTGATCTGGCCGATCATCGGCATGCTGCTGGGCGGGCTGATTTTCGCCTTTATCTACCCCCTGGTGCAAACCTATCTGCGGCCGCTGGGCTCCTACGGCGCCCTATCGCTGCCGGCCCTGCTCGGGGTCAACCACTGGTTGGTGATCGGGGTCCTGGTGGTGGTAGCCCTCCTGCTCTTCAGCTTTTTCGAACGCAAGGGGCTGTAACGGGCTTTGCCGGGCGGGTCCGAACCGGGAGTGGGGAAAAAATGATTGACCTCGGACCCGGAGAGTGGGTAGTCTGGGCCCCGATCCCTAATTTATCAATCTTTATGTAAGGGAGAGGCCATGCTCAGAAAACTTCCCTCCTTATCGCGTTGATCCTGGCCGCCGGCAGCCTTTGCTGGCCGGGGCCGGCGGCGGCCGTCGAAGATCCGCTGCTGGCCGGGCTAAACTGGAACTGGCCCACTCCTACCTGAAGCTGGGATCCAGCGAGATCGCTCGCCGCTACTTTCAGGAGGTGCTGGCAACCAACCCCCCTGAGGCGATCTGGCAGAACGTGCAACGTTTTCTGGCGGCCATCGAGGCGGCGGAGAAACGTCACTTCATCAACGGCCTTTTCACCGTGGGCGCTGGCTATGACGATAATGTCCGCACCGCCCCCCCCCATGATTTCGTTTACATAGTCCCCTTGAGTTTCGACCGGGAGAGCTATTCCCTGCTCAACACCAACCTGGTGCTCAATCACGTGTACCGCCCCCGTTACAGCAGTCCTTGGTCCTGGAAGACCTCCCTCACCAATTACAACGTCTTCCACGAATCGGTCAACGATATTGATCTGAATCTCTATGGCCTGGGCACCGGTCCCAGTTGGCGCCGGGAGCGGCTGCTGCTGCAGGGTTGGTCAATTTCCACCATATCGACCTGGGATATGACCGTTACCTGTGAATCATGGGGGCCGGTGCCGCCGCCACCATCGGTATCCGGGGCTCCATGTACGCCGGCCGGGTCAGCAACGGAATGCTGACCGTGGTCTTCCAGGGCGGCGCCTTCAACCACAGCAGCAAAACGGGGAGCGAGGCGGGCGGGGTCGGTTAAGTTCTGGTCAGATGGAGCGGCCGGGGAGCCGGTTCGGCCAGATGGAACCCCTGGGAATAGTCGATGCCCAGCTCTTTCACCACCTGGTGGACCGCGGCGGAATGGACAAATTCGGCCACCGTTTTTATCTCCAGCTTGCGGCAGAAATCGACGATGGTCTGAACCATCACCCGGGCCTGGGTATCGTGGTCGAGGTCGCGGATCAGGGAGGCGTCGATCTTGAGGGTGTCCACCTGCAGCATCAGCAGATGGGCGAAATTGGAGTAGCCCGAGCCGAAGTCATCCACCGCGATCTGGCAGCCCGCCCGCTTAACCCGCGTGATGAAGGAACGGACCTCCTCCACGTTTTTCATCCCCTCATTTTCGAGAATTTCAAAGGTCAGGCGGCTGGCGGTGGCGGGGTTGGCGTCGATCAACGCCAGAATATACTCCCGCACCTCGCTGTCCAGAATGTCGGTCAGGGCCAGGTTGATGGAAAAACCGTAGCGGCAGTCGGAGAAGTTGCTGAAACTTTTGGCCACCACCCGCATGGTGAACTGGGGATAGAGGGAGGACTCCTTGACCAAATCCAGGAACCGGCCCGGGGTGAAGATGGTGCCATCCTCGTCCCGCATTCGGACCAGGCACTCATAGCGGGCGATCTCGCCGCTGAGGTTGTCGAAGATCGGTTGGTAATAGACCAGGATATCATCTTCGGCCAGGGCCCGGCGGGCCTTTTGCAGTGTCTGCAGGTTGGCGGCGATCTGAGCCTGGAGGTTCAGCTCGCTGCGGTAAATGGTGAATTTGGTCCGTTTGAGTTTTTTGGTCTCCTTCAAGGCCATGTCGGCGGTTTCCAGCAGGGGGCGCTGACGGGAGATTCCCAGGGAGATGCTGAGCCGGATCGGCTGCTCCCGGTGGACAAAAAGCTCTCCCTCCACCGCGGCGACGATGGACCGGGCCAGCTCTTCCGGGTTGAAATCCGCCGGCTCTTCCAACAGCAGGCCGAAGTCGTCGCCGCCCAGGCGATAGCAGCGGCACCATCTCCCGGCAGCGGGCAGCTTCTCCAGCCGGCCCGCCAGTTCGATCAGGACATGGTCCCCGGTCTGGACTCCGTAAAGATCGTTGATATGCTTGAAATCGTCGATATTGATCAGGAAAAGCAGGGGCTGTTGGCGGCTCTCCTGGTCCTGATCGAAGGCGAAACGGTTGGCCAGTTGGGTCAGATTGTCGGTGGTGGCGGCGGCGCTGAGGGCGGCGGAGAGCCGGTTTAAATCCCGGTTCTCCCGTTCGGTTTTGAGCAGCAGGGCGATAACCAGCAGCATCGAAACCAGAAAGGCGCCGAAAAAGATGTAGGTAAGGCGGTTGAGCCGGATCAGCCAGTGGCTGTTTTCCGTTATGAGCGCCTCTTGCAGTTGCCGGAGAATGGTGCTGGTGGCGGGTTGCAGGATGGCGGACAGGAGCAGGCTGTAATCGGGCAGCGCCTCGGCGAAGACCCGGCCATGGGCCAGCAGGGCCGGGTGGAGATGTTCGATTCCGGCGGGGGGAGGGTAGGCCTCCAGGGCTTCCAGGGAGGAGGAGAGGCCGTGGAGCAGATCCGGGTCCAGGCTGTTGCGGCTCAGGTAGAGGGTGGAGTTGAGATCGGCCAGCAGGGCGTGATAGTGCGGGTCAACCATGGGCGCGTCCCGTCCGGCCTGGCGGGTGAGGTTGGGAACGTACATGGCCGAGTTTTTCAGCATCGAGTTGAGGGTGAGCAGGCGGATGATCCGTTCCTCGTTCAACTCCACAATTTGCCGGTAACCGTCCAGCAGGTTACAAACCTGGGAGTGGTTGCTGCTGATGCTGGCGCGGAGTTCCATGGCGCTGGTCAGGGTCCGCTTAATTTGCCCCAGGGTGGCGTGAATGCGGTCATAATCGTGATAGAGGAAGAAGGCGCTCTGCAGAATTTCACCGTCCAGCTGCTTCTGTTGCTGTTCCAGGAGGGTGATTTCATTGAGCAGGGTCAGGCGAACGGCGGTCTGCTCCTTGGCCTCCTTCAGATAGTAGCCGAAGAGGATGCCCACCAGGCAGGCGACGGCGATGGTCAGTTGGATTTTCAGGCGCATGGCTAGCGGCTCCCCTCGCCCAGAATAGCCGGTTTCTCCCCGGTGAGGGCGCGCAGGAAGGCGAGGAGGTTCTGCTCCTGCTCCCTGGGAATCTCCACCCCCAGGTTATGGAAGGCCATCTGTTTCAGGGCCTCGGGCAGGCTGGGACAGGAGCCGTTATGGAAATAGGGGGCGGTCAGGACGATGTTGCGCAGGGTCGGGACCTTGAAAAGATGGCGATCGGTGGGGTTGCCGGTTACGGTGTAGCGGTCGGCAACCCCCCCATGGTACTCGGTGGGATTGACCACTCCGATTTTCTGGAAGGAGTTGCCGCCCAGGTTGACGCCATTGTGGCAGGTGACGCAGCCGATCTCCTTAAAGGTGTGGTAACCCTGCAGGGCCTGGGGGGGGAGGGGAGTTTCGCCGCGCAGATAGCGGTCAAAGGGACTGTTGGGGGTGATCAGGGCCCGTTGAAACTCGGCCAGGGCATCCAGGACGTCGTCGAAGCGGATCCGGTTGCCACCGTAGATCTCCCTGAAGGTTCGGCGGTACTCTTCCTCGGCGCTGAGGCGCCGCTCCACCTCCTCCGGGCTCATCCCCATCTCCCGGGGGTCCTGGAGGGGGCCGGCGGCTTGGGTCTTGAGATCGGCGGCCCGCCCGTTCCAGAACTGGCGAAAATTGAAGACTGCGTTGAACACGGTGGGGGCGGCCATGGTGCCCTCCCGTCCCATGATGCCGACGGAAACCGGCCGGGGATCGTGGCCGCCGGCGGTCAGGTCGTGACAGGAGGCGCAGGAGACGGTTTGATCGAGGGAGAGCAGGGGGTCGTGGAACAGTTTTTTACCCAGTGCCGCCTTGGCGTGGTCGTAATCGATCTCCAGGGGGATGGGCCGGATCGGCTCGGCGTTGGTTATCGGCAAAGCGACAACCAGAAGGCCGGCCAGCAGGGTGACGGCCAGGGTCAGTCCCGGTTTGGTGAGTGGAGCTGGTGAAAAGGAAAACATGAGTTTATCATGCC
>DSDS01000149.1 GCA_011048585.1 Desulfurivibrio alkaliphilus
GGGCCAATGGTCTTACGGACCCGGCTCAGCTCCTGGGAGAAAGCGAGAATACTGTCGGTCAGCCGCTCCACAATGGGCAGCAGCGCCTGCACCGTGTCAAGGGAGGCGGCGGGGCTGCCATTTTTGGGCGCGGGGGCGCTGGCCTCCGACGTCAACGGCTTGGCCGCGGCGTTCGCTGGGGCCACGGAAGCCTCCCGGCCGGCCTGCTCCCGCGGCTGAGCCTCGGGGGCGGCGGCGATGGTCGAGACCAAAGCCGGTTTGCTCTCCTTCTTGCCTCCGGGCAGATCGAGCAGGGTGTGGAAATAGTGAAAACAGCGGTTCCAGAAGGTGGTCATATCGACAACATCTTCCGGCACCCCACTCTCTTCGGTCAACCGGCGGGCCAGCGAGCGAATGCAGTTGGCCGCGTTGGACCGGGGGTAGAGGGTTATAAACGGCTTCTGCTCGCGCAGGGCCTTGTTGATCACCTCGTCCTGGTAAAGCAGGCCCAAGGGCTCCAGCTTGATACCAAGGTATTTATCGGCCGTCATCCGGAATTTTTTAAAAACTTCCTTGGCCGAGGCCAGATCGGGGCAACGGTTTACAACCACCCGGATCCGACCCTGATAACCGTTTTTCACCAGAACCTTGAGCAGGGAATAGGCATCGGTGAGTGAAGTCGGCTCGCTGGTCACCACCAGCAGCAGTTCGGAGGCGGCCAGGCAGAACGCCGCCACGTTCCGGGAGATCCCGGCGGAGGTGTCGAAAATGTAGAAGTCGTATTTGCCGGCGTGGGCGAAGGTTTTGACCAGGGTATCGAGGTTTTTGCCGTCCAGGTTGGCGATCTCCTCCACTCCGCTACTGCCGGGGATGATATCTATGCCCGAGGAATCCCGGATAATGATGTCGTGGAGGGAGCGACCACCCCTGATAACATCGCCGATATCATATTCGGGGTGGATGCCCAGGAGAATGTTGATGTTGGCGGTGCCCAGATCGGCGTCGAACAGGCAGGTACGGTGGCCCAACTCCGCCAGGTGGATGGCCAGGTTGACCGCCAGGTTGGTCTTGCCGACCCCCCCCTTGCCACTGGTTATCGCGATGGTCCTGTTCATCATATTTTCCTTGCTGAACCGCCTGTCATCTCAGTTTGGAAAAAACGGTTCTATTGATAAAGGGGAGCAGCGGAAATCCGCACATCGTCATCTCCGCCCCGGATATGGAAGATGATCTGGCGGCACTGGCTGGAACCACTGATCTCGGCGTGATTTTCGGCAATGAATCGACCGAAAAGATCACGATCCAGGTCGACCTCCATGTTGGCCATGGCGGCCAGGGCCTGATACTCCTCGAACATCTGGTCGATGAGTACCCCCTCTACTGCCGGATCGGTGATGGCGAACCCCCGGGGAGCCTTGGCCCCCTGTTCAACCTCGCTCGCCGGGCCCTCCCCCGCCATGATCTGTTTCCGGCGGCGATACATCTGAATCATCTCATGGGGAACCACCCGCAAAATTTCGGAAAGGGTGGTGTCGCCGAGCTTGAGTAAGCCGTCGTCAATCAGGGTTTTGGCCCCGTTCTTCACCGCCTCGAGCTTCAGATCATCCACGCTTGCCCCTTTGGCCAGGGTCTTGAAGTCACCGGGGACAAACAGTTCGGAGATCAGGGTCCGACCGCTAAAACCGGTAAAACCGCAATCATCACAACCCGACCCCTTGAAAAAACTTAGGTGGGAGGGGTACTCCTCAAAGAGCATCCCCCACTCATCCTTTTCCGGCACGTGGGGAGTGATGCAGGTGGGGCAGATTCGACGCACCAGCCGCTGGGCCAACACGCAACTGAGGCTGGCGGCGATCTGGGCCCGATCGATCCCCAGATCCTCCAGCCGGCCCACCGTACTGATGGCATCGTTGGTGTGCAGGGTGCTGAGCACCAGATGTCCGGTCTGGGCGGCGTCGAATCCGATATGGGCGGTCTCGTTGTCACGGATCTCGCCCACCAGGATCACGTCGGGATCAAGGCGGAGAAAGGAGCGCAGCAGCTTGACAAAGGTAAGTCCGATCTTCTGATTGACCTGGGTTTGCATAATGCCGGGAAAGCTGTACTCAATAGGGTCCTCGGCAGTGATTATTTTAAGGGTGGGGTCGTAAATGTACTGCAGAGCGCCATAGAGGGTGGAGGATTTACCGCTGCCGGTGGGGCCGGTAACCAAGACCATGCCGGCGGCGCTTTTCAGGAAGACCCGGAAAAGATCGAGGACATGGGGGGAGTGGTTAAGCTTTTCCAGGCCCACATTGGCCTTGCGTGAATCAAGGATCCGGATGGTGATATTCTCCCCCGAGATGGCCGGACAGGTGGCCACCCGGAAATCAAGATCGCACTTCTGGCCCTTGGGACGATCATAATAGTTGATCCGAAAAACGCCATCCTGGGGCACCCTTTTTTCGGAAATATCCAGGTTGGACATGACCTTGATCCGAGAGACGATGGAGGCGGGCTTTTCGTTGATCTTCTTGCGCAGCCAGCTGGTCGGCACCTCGCGCAGCACCCCGTCGATCCGGTAGCGCAGCTTCGCCCCCCGGCGATCCTGCTCGAAATGGATATCGCTGGCCCCGTGGGTGATGCCGTATTTGATGATATAGTTGACCAGTTCCTCGGTCTCGATATCCTGAACCCCGTAATCAACGGCGTTGCCGGGGCCCTCTTCGATCCCCTCCGAGAGCTCGATCTGCATGAAGTCGGTCTGGTCGCCCGGCTCCTCCTCCGCCGCCGCCGCCGCCTCTCCGCTGGCCTCCTCCTCATGGCTTTTAAGGCCGCTTAATTTCCGGCTGTAAAGAATTTCAAACAGTTCGCCATACTTGGCTTCACTGATGAAGATACAGGAGATGTCGAACTGGCCGTAAAGCCGTTTCAGCTCCCGCACCATGCTGATCTTGTCGGGATTGAGAATGGCGACGGTCAACTTCTTCCCGATCAACGAAATCGGCAGGATCAGGTTTTTCTCGGCGTATTTCTGACCGATGATCCCCACCAGGGTGCGCTTATCCTTCTCGCTGTAGACAAAGCCATCCAGGGGTTTGAAAGGAACGCTGACCTGTTTGGATATCGCCTCCTGGATCTGGGAGCGGGTGACATGCTTGTTGCGGACCAACAGATCCCCCAGCAGATCGGTGCCGTACTGCTGCTCCTGCAGAGCCTTGGTCAGCTTGTCGTTGTCAAGATAACCCAGATTGATCAGAATCTCCCCGAGCTTGGACTGCTTACCGTACTTATTGAGTACCCGATCCAGCTCAAGGGGATTGATCAAGCCGAGATCGCAGCAGATCTCCCCCACACTCCGGTAGGCCTTCTGGGTCCGCAGGGCGACCTCGACATCGTGGTGGGGAACCAGGTTCAGCCTGACGGCCAGATCACCCAGTTTTTCGGCGCAGGCATGATCCCGGAACAGATCGACCAGGGCCTCGGAATCGAGAAAACCCTCCTCCAGCATGGTCTGGCCGATATGTTTGTCGGGGGGTTTTTTCTGCAGGCAGTGGTTGAGCTGCTCTTGGGTGACATACTTTCTTTCAACCGCCAGGGCGCCAAGATGCTTACGCAGATTGGGGTGATCCAGAATCCGGTCAAGATCCTGCTGGCCAAGCTTACCCTGCCTGACTAGAATTTGGCCCAGAGGGAGACCTAAGAGCTTTTTCTCCTCCTCCTGGATGGCAAGGACTTTCTTGATCTCATCCCGGCCGACCAAGCGCTCCTGAACCAACAGCTCGCCCAGCGGGGTCTCCCGCGAAGGATGAGCCGGTTTAACCGGATCGCTGGTTGCCTTTTCCACCTGCGACACCTTCTCCACCTCTTTTTGATTGGATTTTACTCACAGAAAATATTGGCAATATTACCTGGAATAGTCAAGGCATATGTGAGGGCTGAGCTTCAGCCTTGCCAAGTTTAACTTTTCTGTGCTAGAAGGTAGATGTCATCTTTGTTAAACCGCCAACAGGGAGAGAGCATGGCCCCGGAAATCGGTTCCCATAACCCACCTGCGTCGCCACAGCTGACCCAGGCCTTGGTGGGCCGCGGCTCGTCCCGGAACAACGGCGAACTCAGCCGGAGCGGCCGCGAGGTCCGGCAGGCCGAGAGCCAGCGCCAGGATGCTGAGGAGCAGGTCCGGCAGGCCCAGCACAACAAACAGCAGGCCATTGAGCGCCTGCGCCAGGCCCGGGCCGACGAGCAGAAAGCCGAGCAACAGTTGCGCGAGGCCCGGACCCGCCGGCTGCAGGCAGTGGGCGGCAACCTCACCTCCCCGCGCGGCACCGTGGTCAATGTCCTGATCTGATCTCCACGAATCGATGAACCAGTTGCTGGCAAGCGGGCGACAAGCCCTGAACCGTCTGCCCCTGGCCACCAAAATCCATCTGGCCATGGGCAGCCTGCTGCTGGCCACCGGCATTGCGACCACCCTCCTGGCCACGGCCATCGCCGGTAACGCCCTGACCGAAGAGACCAAGGGCCGGGGCGAATCCCTGACCATAAGCCTGGCCGCCCAGACCATCGAGCCGCTCCTGACCTTTGACCTGCCGGGCCTCAACCTGCTGATCGACGAAACCGTCAATTCCGGGCCCGGCATAATTTACGCCTTCGTGCTCGATTCCCGGGGCCAGGTCATGGCCCACTCCTTTTCGGGGAGAGGGTTTCCCCAGGATCTGCTGACCGTCCACCCGCAACCGACAACCCAAACCCTTCCCGATCATGGCCCGGCCAGCAGGCTGTTGGCTACCGATTCGGGCCTGATCTATGACTTTGCCGTCCCGGTTATTCTGGGCAACAATTGGTTGGGCACGGCTCGGGTTGGCCTTACCCAGGCCTCGATCAAGGCCGCCCGGCGGGAACTGGCTCTGGCCATTATTATGACCGTGGGCCTGGTGGCCCTGCTGGCGGTGGGGCTGGGCTCCCTCTTCGCCCGGACCATCACCCGCCGGCTCGCCCGCTTGCAAGCCGCGGCGGCGGAGATCATGCAAGACAATTTTGAACCCCCTTTGCCCACCCCTCGGCAACGGGGAGACGAGATCGAAGATTTGGCCACCGCCTTCGATTACATGACCCTGGCCCTGCGCGACCGTCTCCGGCAGCTCCAGAACACCAAGCAGGACTTGGCCAACCAGCAACAACTACTGCAAACCATCTTCGATGTGACCCCCGATCTGGTCGCCCTCAAGGACGCGAACGGCAACTACCGGGCAACCAATCAAGCCTTTCGCCGCTACTTTGGCGCCGTTCTCGACCGGAATCAGGCGCCCCCCACCAACGGCATAATCGACTCGACCGATGACTGCGAGGTGTTGAGCATCGGCACCACGATCTCCAAAGAGGTTATGGTGGAGGGCCCAGCGGGCCGCGACTGGTTCCATCTTCTCAAGGTTCCGGTCCGGGGTCCTGGTGGCGACATCATCGGGCTGCTGATGACCGCCCGTGACATTTCAACCCTGAAGAACTATCAAGATCAGCTTATTCAGTCGCAGAAGATGGAGGATCTGGGCCGGCTGGCCGGAGGGGTGGCCCACGAGATCAACACTCCGCTGGGGATTATCCTGGGCTATACCCAAATGCTGCTGGAGGATCTGCCCGCCAACTCCCAGGCCCGGGCGGATCTGCTGATAATCGAGAAACAGACCCGGATCAGCCGGCAGATTGTCTCCGGATTGCTGGGGTTTTCCCGCCAGGGGGCCAACGTCAAGCAGGAGATGGACCTCAATGAATCGATCGATGAGGTGGTTTCCCTGACCCGAACCATTTTCAGCAAGGAGGGGGTGACCATCGAAACCGAGCCGGACCCCGCCCTTCCGCCCATTGCGGGAGATCGAGAGAAGCTTAAATCGGTATGGTTAAATCTGCTCAACAACGCCTTGGCCGCCATCGGCCAGGAGGGCAAAATCTTGATCCGCTCCCGGCTCTGCCGGGAGGGTAAGTGGGCGCGCCTGACCCTGGCCGATACCGGCACCGGGATCGACCGGGATAATCTCAAAAAGATATTTACCCCCTTCTTTACCACCAAGGCGGCGGGTAAAGGCACCGGCCTGGGGCTCTCCATAGCCTTCGGGGTGATCCGGGATCACGGTGGGCAGATCACGGCGGTTTCTCCGCTCCCCGAGGAGTATCTGGAGTGGGCCCGGAGGCAGGGAACCCCCGGGCCCGGCACGGCGATCATCGTCGAACTGCCCCTGACCGGCAACGCCCCGCCCCCGGCAGGCGCTGGGCACGGAGCCGGGCAATAGGCCCGGGTCTGCAACGGGACTTGGCGACCGAAACCGTGGAGCGAGGCCAGGATTGCCCTCGATCCAGCTCACCTCGTCTCCCTCGGTCTCCACCCGGATGGGACAGCGAACGGTGCCACCGAACACCCCATGACCGCCCTTAAAGTTCGATTTTTACTATCGTAATTTCAAACAATTAGAGCAAAAGAAGGGATTTGCCGCCACTGTTGGCTCCCTCCTTCGGGCCATGGCCTCAACATTTTTGTTGCACTGCAACCAAAAGTGGGCGCAACCGGCATCCCTTCCTCAAGGAGGATCGGCGGGCCGACCCTTTTCGGGTGGAGTGGAAGCTTGACCGAGGCTCTCCCAGGAGATCATCTCCTCCTCCCCCTGGTCCAGGCCGATCCGGGGGGCCCGGTTGAAGAGATAGAGATGGGGCTTGAGCCGGCCCCAGCCAATCCGGCTCAAGATATAGATATTGACCGGCACGGCGGCAAAACCCAGGGTATCCCCCACAATCGGCAGAGGGAAAAGCAGTTCAAACTCCACCTGGGAAAACCTGAGCGACATCCAGGCCAGGGCAAAGGGCACCGGCCAGAGATAGGCCGCCCCCTGGGTGATTGTATTGAAAAAGTATTTACCAAAGGCCTCATTGGCCTGTTTGTTACAGTTGCGATAGCTCTCCTTGTCCTTGAGCGCTATCGCCTTGATTGAAAGGTTGTGCATCTTCACCGCTTCGGCCCTGATCCGGTTCATGTAGGCGCAGTTGGCCAGAACCGCCAACCGAAAGGTGAGTTCACCGAGCAGGATGCACCACGCACAGAGAACAAATGTGCCGAAGTAGAAGCCCACGATGGGGGTTTCAAAAAACCGGAACGGAGCGATCAGCAGAGCATCGAGATAAATGTAGAGCTGCCTGAGAATATCCATGGGTCCGGCCTATCCCTTTTGCTGGTGATTCACGGTTCATCCGCCGGGCGGGAGAGCAGATAAAAAAAAGTTTGGACAAATTTACCGGAGATCACATCCACCAGCGGAAAGGTGATCGGCTCACGGCTGGGAAATTCACCGGCCAGGGCCAGGAACAGCTCGGCGGAAAGCTCGGCGGACCGCTGGCGGCAGGCCGTCACCAAGCTCCGCTCCTCTTCCCCGTCGGCCAGATCAGAAAAGCGGCAGGTCAGGGGGCGGGACGGGGCCACCAGGCAACGGTCGCCCTGGCTCAGGGGGCAAAGAAGCGGTTGGGCGGCATAAAGCCGGGCAAATCCCTCGGCCTGGCTGGCCGAGCTTTGCCGCAGTTCACGCCCGCGGCGGTAAATCTCCCCGCAGCGGGCGATGGCCGCCTGGCGCTCTTCACGGTGCAGCTTACGGTTGAGGTGGTGAGTCAGATAAGCGGCCTCGATCAGGGAGACCTCAACATAGCTGCCGCAGCAAGCGGCATGTTCGATACCGCAGCGCTTCGCCACACCCCGGTGGTCAAGGAAGGTGTCAATCCGGCTCAACAGCGCCTCATGATCAGCAAAAAAGGGGGCCAGGTCCACCAGGCTCTTCCACTCCAGAGCCGGCTCCCGGATGGTCAACCGCCCCTCCTTTTTACCAATCTTGCGCACCAGCCACCACTGGTAGAAATTGGCCGGTCTGGAGCGCATCTTCTTGATCTTCTGTTTTACCAACTTACTGCCCAACCCCCGCCGCAACAGATAGGCGGAGATCACCGTGCCGGTGCGGCCAATGCCGTAACGACAGTGAACATAAACCCTTTTGCCCAGGTAGATCGCCTCGTCCAACCAGTCCAGGGCCTCCTCCAAGGCCTGCAACTGGGGCGCCTCCTCATCCTCGATGGGCAGGTAATAGACCTCGAACCCCTGACCGTCCTGGATATCGTGCAGATCGCAATACTCGGCGCAAAGGTTCATGATCGCGTCGATTCCCGCCGCCTTTAAAGCGTCCAGGTGATCGTAGGACATGGGTGCCGGTCCGGTGGCCAGATGGTCGGTTATCCAGTAGATGGCATAAGGGTTATCGCTCATGGATTGGTCCATTTTTTTACCAGTTTATCGGCCATCCGGAGAGCGTCATCCTGGTTTTGCAAAGCCATGTCCAACAAAGGGGTCCGCCCCAGGAGGTAACCCAGGATCCGCAGGCGGAGCTGGGTGGCCTGATGGTCCCGGCGCATACATTTAGCCTCCAGCATATCACCCCGCACCTGCACCTGAAAACCGAAATGGAGCAACACCCTGGCGATCATGGCCAACCGCCAGCCTTTTTTTTCCGGACTGCCCCCCCCGCCTTTGAAGCGAAACTGGATATGATTCTCCTCCGGCCGCTGGCCTGAGAGGGCGTCAACCACAGCAAAATGGTAGCCGAAACGAAGCAGGAGGTGGGCATAATTCTTGGCCACCAGGGCGTAACTGGCCAGTTGGGAAGATTTGAGGCTGAAAATGCCGCCGCTGAGCTGATCGAAACGTTCCCAATCCAGGTGGAGCAGCCCCTTGTCCCACTTGATCTCCCCATCGGTCAGCCCGACCCAAACTGCCCGCATGGGGGCGCTGCGTAGTTGCTCGGGAGTCACGCTCCGGTCGGCTTCAGCGGCGGCAGCCAAACCTTCTCCCAGGTCCATAACCTGAATCACGATGGGGATTTCGGTCTCCAGGGTTTTGGCCCGGCGCAACCGGTTTCCCCCCTCCTCCGCCAGGGCAAACATCTCCCGGGTCCCCATTTCGTGGACAAAACGAACCAGATCATGGAAGGTCCGGCAGTTATCCGGGGTAAAATCCGCCCCTTGGGGATCGATCAGATTAAGGGGGGTAATCAACTCCAGTATGGGCGCCAGGCGATGCTGGAAGGGGCTGGGAGGCTTGGCCTGTTGCCGCTCCTGCCAGAGCAGCAGCTCCTCCACCTCCCCCTCGTAAACCACCCCTCGATAGGCATCCACGGTGACCGTCCGGCCCGGAGCAAGAGTATTAGCCATATCCCCCAGCCCCACCACCACCGGCAGCCTGAATTCCCGCGCCACCGAGGCGAAATGGCTGGCTTTGCTGCCCTGTTCGGCCAGCACGGCCTGGACCTTTTGGGCCAGTTGCACCAGGGCTGGGGGAATACCGGGAGTCACCAGGACCACGCCGGCAGGCACCTGATCCAGCTCCGCCTCGCCGCTGATCCGGTAAACGGGACCGGCGGCGATCCCCACACTGGCCGGGGTGCCCACCTCCAACAAGACGCCGACATGTTTGGTCGGCGGCGGCGTGGCCGGATGTTCCTCCCGGGGCAGAGCTTCAGCTCCCGGCGTGCAGCTGCCACCGATGGACCGGGACTGAAGAATGATCAGTTTGTCGGTCTGGTCCTGGGACCACTCCACATCCTGGGGGGTGCCGAGCAGGGCCTCCAGCTCCAAACCCCACTTGGCCAGGGCGGTGGCGGAAGCATCTGCCAGGCAGAGCTCATCACTCCCCGCACCCCGGGCAGGCCTGCTCCCGCCTCTATTGCTCCCCGGAGCCGCTTGCCGGGCCAGAAACTGTGCGGGATCCTGCCGGGAAACCAGCAGAATATCCGGCACCGTGCTGCCGTCCACCAGTCGGCTCCCCAGCCCGGGCACGGCGGTAATCACCAGGCAGGCCCCCCGACAGAGATCCAATGGATCCAGGGTGTACATAACTCCGCTGACCCTAGGGGCCAGCATGGGCAGAATCAGCACCGCCATGGCGGTCTGCCCGTCCTCAAGGCCGCTGTGCAGCCGATAGGTCAAGGCCCGGGGAGAGTATTTGCTGGCCAACACGGTTTTGTAGGCGGTGCAAATGTCCCGCTGCTCGACATCAAGAACGCTGGCATATTGACCGGCAAAGGAGATCTCGCCATCCTCGGCCATGGCGCTGCTGCGTACCGCCCAAGTCGCCACCGGACCGCCTGCCGTTATCCGGCCTAAGCCATCACCGATGGCCACCCTGACCTCTTCAGGTACCTCGCCGGCCATGATAATCTCCTGCAAAGCGGCAGCCACCGACGGGAGGCGTTCGGGCCGCCCCAGGCTGAGGCTCCGCAGTTGCCGGGCAATGGCCGACTGCAACCCGTTCTCTTCCAGGAAGGCGTGGAAAGCACTGGTGGTCACCACCAGGCCCGGCGGGACGGGGATCCGGGTTTCATGGCGAATCCGGGCCAGAATGGCGGCCTTGCCCCCCAACAGCTCGGGATAAGCCCAAGCCTCTTCCAGCAACAGGGTGTAGGGAGGGGTCGCGCCCCCCCTCGGGGAGGACAGCAGGGGGCGGAGTTGATCCAGAATACGGGCGTGGCTGGAGGTCAGTTGCTCATACTCCCCGGGCCGCATCTTTTGCAGGCAGTCAACCAGCCGGGCCAGAGCCGTGGCCAAGGCCTCCACCAGCAGAGCAATCCGCGACCAATCTACGTAAATTGGGCGCTGCTGCATCTCCTCCAGCATGGTGATCAGCTTCAGGCAGCTTCGATCCGCCCGCAGCAGCCGCTGAAACAGTTCAAACCGGCGCCGCACCACCTTGTCCGGGGTAAACGTCCGCTCGGCCCAAGAGTTGATTCTGGCCCAAAGCATTGAGGAACTATCATTGCCGCTCATTGTCCACCATCAGGCTTGACCATCTTTGGCCAAAATCTGGCCGGCCTTCTCCTCCAACTCGTCGATATCGATCGGCTTGATGCAATATTCATCGGCCCCGAGCTGGAGGGAAAGCTTGGCGGTTTCCAGGGTGGGATAACCGGTGAGTATCATCACCCGGACGCGGGGATTGATCTTTTTGATCTCCTCCAGCACCTCCACGCCGCTCATCTTTTTGAGCTTTATATCCAGGATGGCCAGCTGGGGCGGGTTTGCGCGCACGTGGGCCAAGGCCGGCTCCTCGTCGCTGTATACATGCACCTGATGTCCTTTACGGCTCAGAATCCGCCGGATCATCATACCCACATCCAACACGTCATCCAGGACCAGAATCTCCGCCATCTTACCTCCTTGCGCCGCCCCGAAGCCTTGCAGCCCGGGTCTAAGACACGTCATCCTTTCTTGGGAATCTCAATACACTCATCGTCGGGCAGGATTTCGCCCTCCAGGGGCAACTCCACAAAAAACACCGTACCCGGCCCGGGCTCATACTCACACTCCCCGGCAAAGTCCTGGTATTCGCTGGGAACGGGGCTGAGCACCGTGATCCGGCCGCCATGATCTTTAATGATCCCGAAGGTGACCGAAAGTCCCAGTCCGGTGCCCTTGTCCACCGCCTTGGTGGTGAAAAACGGTTCGAAAACTTTGTCGAGATCCTCCTCGGCGACCCCGGTACCGGTATCCGCCACCGAAACCACCAGCCGACGGCGATGGGGGCAGAGCTTGGTCTTGACCGCGATGCAGCCGTCGGTGCCGATGGCGTCGGCGGCGTTGTTGAGCAGATTTATCCACACCTGCCGCAGCCGCTCCCTATCCCCGAAGATGGGCGGAATCTGTTCATCCAGGTTGGAGAGAATGACGATCCGGTTCTGGCGGAAAATCTGTTCCACCAGATCCACCACCTCCCGAATGGAGTGATTGACATCCAACTTTTCCCGAGCCTGGTCGGTGCCCCGGGAAAAACTGAGCAGATCGGCGACAATTTTACGGCAGGCCTGGGTCTGTTTTTCAATAATCGCCACATCCTGGGCCACCTGATCGTTGGGCGGGAGATCTTTAAGCAGCAGTTGGGCATAGCCAAGAATAATACTCAGCGGAGTGTTGATCTCATGGGCCACCCCGCCGGCCAGCCGCCCCAGATCCTCCATCTTTTGCGAATGGATCAGTTTTTCCTGGTACTGCTTGACCACGGTGATATCCCGGGCGGTGGAGAGCAGGCCGATGATCCGTTGGTTCTCGATCACCGGCACCTTGACCACGTGGTGCCACTTCTTGCCTTCTCCCCCCCTGGTCATGATCTCCTTGGAGAGTGGGGTTCTGGTCAAAAGAATCTGGCGGTCCTCATGGAAATTGCGGTCGGCCTGTTCCGGGTTCAGGATATCAAAGTCGGTATGCCCAACAACTTCATCCTCCTCCCGGCCCAGGTGGCGACAGAAAGCCTTGTTGACTGCCAGGTATACCAGTTTCTCATCCTGGAGGGCAACCATATCGGGGGTGACATCGAGGATGGTTTTCAGCAGTTGCTTCTGCCGACTCAATCTTTTTTCAGAACGGGAGAGTTCGTCGATATGATTTTTCAGTCTCCAGGCCATGTAATCGAACGACTCGGCCAAACTTTGGATCTCATCGCCGACACTATGCCGATATACCGGGCAATCCAGACAGTTGGCCATCTTATCGGGAAATTCTCCGGCCCCGCAGCCGGGACAGAGGGTGCCGGCCACGTACCAGCAGCGCCGTTGTCGATCGCCGTAGGCCGGGCAGTTATCCTGGTGGCAATCCTTGATCTCCCAGCAGTTGCGGTCCAGGTTACCACTGACCCGCACATCCAGGTTGCCCTTGACCATGTTGCCCACCGAAGTGCGCAGGGCGTTGATCCGCCGGGTCACGGTACGGGCAAACAGGCCGCCGCCGATCAAGGCCAGCAGGGTCGCCCCCAGGGTCATGGTGATGCTGATCCTCATCAGCCGGTCCAGGGAGGCCTTTACCGAGCTGTAGGACAGCGCCACCCGCACCGTGCCCAGGCGGGTTTGTCCCAGCATTACCGGGGCGGCAAAATCATAGAGGCGCTCCTCGCCGGTATCGAGAAACCGGACCGCGTAAGGCTGATCATCCTCCACCGGGTTGACCTGAAGCAGGGCCACCGGGAATCCCGTCCGAAAGCTGTGGGCCAGAACCTGACCGTCCCGATCCAGGAAAAAGGCGTAGGAGATATCCGCCTCCTCGCCGAGCTGGGTGATCTCGGTGGCCAGCACCGTGAGGCGCAAAAAATTCATCGCCAGGATCGATTCCACCGATCGGGCGGAAAGATTGATCGCCAGGATCTGGCCCCGCTTGATGGTTTCATCCAGGACGGTGCGGGAGCTGATGACATAGCTCATCGAACCCAGCAGCAATCCGAAGACGATAATGATCACGGCCAACCCCAGGCTGATTTTGGCCCGGAAGGAGAGATGGGTGAGAAAACGCAGTAGAATCCGCATCACTTAGCCATCGTCCCTCGCTAAAGACCGGTCCGGCGGACCAGATCACGCACCGGCAGAAAGTCCGCGGGGGAAGCGGCGATTATCCTGCCCATGGCCGCCTGTTCCAGAATCAGCCGATCTTCAGGATCCTCACGATCCAGGGCCAGCAGAGCCTGCCTGATCCGCTCAACCACCTCATCGTCCAGTCCCGGGCGGGCGGCATAACTCCAACCGGGGTAGCGGGGAGTGCGAGCCAGCACCCTGATCCGGGAAAGGTCGATCTTGTCCGCCAGCAGTTCCAGGGCCCCCTCCCGCACCGTGCCCACGTCGTAGTGGCCGAAATAGACCCCCAGGATCACACTCTCCTGCTTGCCCCCCGGTCCCGGAGCGAAGGCAATTTCAGCAAAATCCGCGGGAGTAATGCCGTGATCGATGAAGTGGCCCAGCCCGAACAGGTAACCGCCGGCGGAAAACTGGTCCACCGCGATCCAGCGCTTGCCCCGGCAATCCGCCAAGGTGGTGATTTCGTCGTTGTCCCGGCGGCTGATGATCAGACCGCCAAAGGCGGCCTCTCCGGTCAACTCAATAATTTTGGCGAAAACCCTGGCCCCGTGACGCTCGGTGGCCAGGGCGTGCACAAAGGGGTTGGCGTAGGAGATATCGATCTTGCCATGGGCGAGCATCTGAATGTGGTCGTGGAAATTTTCCGTAAACACCTGGCGAATATCCAGGCCGGTGGTCGCGGCCAGATAGCGGATCAGCGCCTGATGGCGTTCAAACGATACCGTGTGCGAAAACTGGGGCAGATAAGCGTAGGTTATCACCGGCTGACGCACTTCCGGGCTGATCTCCTCCCGTAAGCTGAGATCGACCTTCAAAGGCGCGGGCCGATCATCGCAGCCGAGGAAAACCAGCACCAGGGCAAAACAGAGCAATGACAGGATCCGGCGCATGGACACGGTTGACCTCTTTAAACGGCAGGCCTGAACGTTCAGCGGCGCATCTCCGCTGAACGTTCAGGCTAAAGGTTGCTCAGGGGATGGATATGTTCAACTCTAACCGAAGAGAAGAGTGATCAGGTCCTTGCCCAGAAAACCCCGAGCCATAAAGTTCAGACCGACATAGAAAGCGATAACGATAAAGATCCGGGTCAGGACTTTATCCGGGATATACTGGGAGGTCCGGGGACCAACCATCGAGCCCACAAAAACCCCCACCAATTGGGCTCCGATCAGGGGCCAGTGCACCAGGACTCCGGCCGCCATATAGCTCAAGATACTGGTGATCATTCCGATCAATACCGCCATGGCCGAAGTGCCGGCGGCCAGGTACATGGGCAGACCGGTGACGCTGGTCAGAAACGGCACCAGCATAAAGCCGCCGCCAACCCCCAGGAAGGCGGCAATGGAGGCGATCACGAAACCGCCGACAATGGGCAGCAGAGGACTGAAGGAAAACTCAACCCCGTAAAAATTAAAGGATATTTTGCCCAAGCTCCACTTGTTCACCTTGACGCCAAGCTCACTGGTATCAACCTTTTCGCCGGCCCGCTTTCTTTTCATGGTGGCCTCAAAAGCGTTAGCTGCCTCCTTGGCCTTCTTCTTCCTTTTGGCCCCGGCCGGGGTGGTCTCGTAAAGCATGTAGATGCCCAAAAAAAGCACAAAAACACCGAAGTATCCGACATATTCGCGGAAGGAAATCTTACCGGCGGTGAGGGTGGGAATCAGGTAACTACCGGCGATGGAGCCGATGGCCAGAAAGAGACCGACCGGCCAGACCAGCCGGCCGAGCTTGAAGTAATTGAAGGTTGAAACCAGGGCGCTGAATCCCCCCAAGAACTGGTTGGAGACCCGAATCGAATCGGTCACCGTCTTGTTCAAGGTCGGAGCGCTTTCCCTGAAACTGTTGGCATAGTTGCCCAAACCATAGATGGAGATATGGCCGACACCGGCCATGATTCCGCCAAAGGCTCCCACCGTGGAGAAAATCCAGCCCACCCAGATGGCCCAGAAGAAAGCCAGAACCAGATTGACCTGCGCCCCCCCGGGAATACCAAGATAGCCGATTTCAGCCTCGGCGTTGACGGCACCGGCGGCGATGGCCTGGTTGATGGCCTCGGCCAACTGGTCATCACCGCCCAAGGCCAACCCTCCCAGCATTGTCAGTAGAATCACCATGGCAAGCAGCGGGGTTAACAAAACTTTTTTTGGCATAACACTCCTCCCTGTTTGGTTGCGCCTCCCGGACCCGCGGAGGTCTTTTTGCCCTGCCGAAACCGATCCACAGCCGCGAAACAAGCGGCTTCCCGCCAACTGGACCTAGCAAGAACGATGCCGCTACCCGGAGTTTACGCCTCTTTTAATTAATGGGAGCCATTTTTTCATCTTACGTAATTTCAACGAGATAGATGGACCACCAGGAGTCGGTTTACTTTGCCGTCCTGACAGGGAGGGATATTGCCGCAACCATTGTGTTGCGGTGCAACAGAAAAGAGGCGGCCCGATTACTGGTCATGGCCGTTGGAGGATTGGTCGGTTGCCCGCCCAAAACGCCGCAGCAGGCGTTGAAAAGCCTGGCGCCCCAGGCCGCTGGCCTTGGCCGCGGCCGTTACGTTGCCGCCACTGCGCTGGAGGGCGCGGTTAAGATACTCCCGGGAAAAACCGGCCACCAATTCCTGCTTGGCCCGGTTGTAGGGAAGCTGCCCCAGGGTGGCCGCTCCCCAGCACTCCTCCCTGGCCACTCCTCCGCAACCCAGTTCAGCGGGGGAAATCTCCTCACTGGTGGCCAGCAGCACCGCCCGCTTGATCACGTTCTGCAACTCACGAACATTGCCCGGCCAGGAGCGCCGCAACATAACCTGCCGAGCCTCCTCGGAAAAAAAGAGACCTTCCCGGCCATATTCGGCACTATATTTTTCCAGAAAGTGGTGGGCCAGCAACGGAATATCCTCGGGGCGTTCCTGGAGGGAGGGCATAACCAGCGGCACCACATTGAGCCGATAGAAAAGATCCTCGCGGAAATCACCCCGGCGAATCTTCTCTTCAAGGTCCTGGTTGGTGGTGGCCAGCACCCGAACATCCACCGCCATGCTTTTGGTTTGCCCTAAAGGCATGATCTCCTTTTCCTGCAGAACCCGCAGCAGTTTGGTTTGCAGGGATAAGGGCAGATCCCCGATCTCGTCCAGAAGCAGGGTGGAGCCCTGGGCCTCTAGGAACAGACCCTTTTTGTCATGAGCGGCGCCGGTAAAGGCTCCGCGCACATAGCCAAAAAGCTCGCTCTCCAGGATCTCTGCCGGTAGTGCCGGACAGTTAACGGCCACAAACGGTTTGGCCGCCCGGCCGCTGCTGGCATGCAGAGCCCGGGCGGCCAACTCCTTGCCGGTGCCCGATTCCCCCCTGATCAACACCGTGACATCGGTATCGGCCACCTTGTTAATCAGTTCAAACACCTCCCGCATCCGGCCGGAGTTGCCATGAAATCCCGGAAACGCGGCCTGCGCGCCAAGTTGCTGCTGCAACCGCTGGTTTTCCTTGAGCAGCCTCACCCTCTCCAGGCAGCGTTTGAGACTGTGAATAATCCGTTCCTGATCGAAGGGTTTCTCAATAAAGTCATAGGCCCCCTCCTTAAGGGTCAACACCGCCAGCTCGACGTTGCCGTATCCGGTCATCACGATCACCGAAACACCGGGGTTGATCTCCTTGGCCTTGCGCAACAGGGTCATGCCGTCCAGCCCCGGCATCTTGAGATCGGTGATGATCACCTCGGGCCGCCACCGGGCCAGCAGCTCACCGGCCTCCTCCCCCGAGGAGGAGCTTTTCACCAGGCAATCACATTTACGTTTGACCAGACGGGCAAGCATGGTCAACATATCGGGGTCATCATCCACCAGCAGCAGCCGGGGCCGATCATCCATACCCCCACCGTCATCAAAATCCAGGGTCATAAGTTACCTCTATCGCTGTTTCGCCGCCCTGCTCCAACATCAGGAAGAGTACCATAACCCGCGCCATTTGCGCAATTTACATCTAAAGGGGGTTGCCCGGCGGTCGCCGCCGGGGGGGGCCGGGGGGTGATTCACCATCGCCGCCGCTAAAATCTTGATTCAATCTTGCAAAACGCCCCTCCATACTGTAGAGTAGGCGGGTTTTTTTACTTCACACATTCCGCCGCCCGAACAGCCGCCATCCAAAGCGGCCCAACGGCGATCCCCTCTGGTGCCCTTGAGCTTATGGGTTGGGAGACGGAATGGAGGATCAACCAAAATCTAAATTTGTAAGGAGAAACCATGTCCCAAGCAGAACTGCCCAAAATCAACATGCGTGAAATGCTCGAAGCCGGCCTCCACTTCGGCCACCAGACCCGCCGCTGGAATCCCAAGATGAAGCCCTATATCTTTGGGGCCCGCAACGGCATCTACATCATTAACCTGGACAAAACCCTGCCTCTGTTCAGCAAGGCCTGTGAATTTATGGCCAAAACCGCGGCCCAGGGCGGCAGCGTTCTCTTCGTCGGCACCAAGCGCCAGGCCCAGGAGATCATCCGGGAAGAGGCGACCCGCTGCGGGATGCACTTTGTCGACCACCGCTGGCTGGGCGGCATGCTGACCAATCATCAAACCATCAAGAAGAGCGTGGACCGGCTTAAAAACTACACCACCATGCAGGAAGACGGCACCATCAACCGTTACAAAAAGAAAGAGATTCTGATGATCCAGAAGGAGACTCTGAAGCTGGAGCGCAACATCGGCGGAATCAAGGAGATGAAGTCCCTGCCCGCCGCCATCTTCGTGGTCGACCCCAAGCGCGAAAACATCGCCGTCGAAGAGGCCAACCGCCTGGGAATTCCGGTGGTGGCCATCGCCGACACCAACTGCGACCCCAGCGGCATCGATTACCTGATCCCCGGCAACGACGACGCCATCAAATCGATCCGCCTGGTGGCTTCCCGCATGGCCGACTCGGTGCTGGCCGGCAAGGAAAGCCACGCCATGGCCCAGCAGGCCGCCACCGACAAGGCCGACGAAGTCGTGATCGCCGCCGGCGCTCCGGCGGAGGAAGAGGAGCAGATCCAGGGTTGATCAGCTCCCAAACCTGACAGTTAAGCAAACAGCTCTTTTCAAACAAAGGAGAAAGACGTGCAGATTACTTCCCAGATGGTCAAAGAACTCCGCGACAAAACCAACGCGGGGATGATGGATTGCAAAAAGGCATTGGCCGAAACCGGCGGCGATATGGAAAAGGCCATCGATTTCCTGCGCCAGAAGGGTCTGGCCGTGGCCAAGAAACGGGCCGACCGGGCCACCAGCGAAGGGGTGGTGGAAACCTACATCCATGCCGGCGGCAAGCTCGGAGTGATGGTCGAGGTTGGCTGTGAAACCGATTTCGTAGCCAAAAACAGTGATTTTCAGGAGTTTGCCAAAAACGTGGCCATGCATATCGCCGCCTCCGCCCCCTTGGCCATCAAGCGCGAGGAGGTGCCGGCGGATCTGCTGGAGCGGGAGCGCAACATCTACAAGCAGCAGGCTCTTGATTCCGGCAAACCGGAAAACATCCTCGACAAGATCATCAGCGGCAAGGTGGAAAAGTATTATGCCGATGTCTGCCTGATGGAACAGAAGTATGTCAAAAATCCCGACCTCACCATCCAGGACCTGCTCAACGAGTTGATCGCCAAACTGGGGGAGAACATCTCCATTAAGCGCTTCGCTCGCTTCCAGATCGGGTAAGCGATGAGCGGCCAATCCTCAAACAAGCCCCACCGGCGGGTACTGCTCAAGCTGAGCGGGGAGGCCCTGATGGGCCGGCAGGCTTACGGAATCAGCGGCGAGGTTCTCAACTATCTCGCCGCTGAGATCCGGGAGATTGTCGCTTTGGGTGTCCAGGTAGGTCTGGTGATCGGGGCCGGCAACATCTTTCGGGGCATGGCCGGCTCCGCCGCCGGTATGGATCGGGCCACCGCCGACAATATGGGCATGCTGGCCACGGTGATCAACGCCCTGTCCCTGCACGACGCCCTGGAGCGGCAGGGGGTGGCGGCCCGGGTGCTGTCGGCCATCGACATGCCCTCGGTCTGTGAGTCCTTTTCCCGCCAGAAAGCCCAGCACCATCTTAACAAGGATCGGGTGGTGGTCTTCGCCGCCGGCACCGGCAACCCCTATTTCACCACCGACACCGCCGCCATGCTGCGGGCCCTGGAGATCAAGGCCGATCTGGTCTGCAAGGCCACCCGGGTCGATGGCGTTTACGACAAGGATCCCCTCCGCCACCAGGATGCCGTCCGTTTTGATACCCTGAGTTTTGAGGAGGTCCTGACCCGCCGCCTGAAGGTGATGGATTCGGCGGCAATCTCCCTGGCCATGGACAACGCCACTCCGATCATGGTCTTTGACATGAACGTGCCGGGCAACATGAAAAAGGCGGTGAGCGGCGAACAGGTCGGAACCCTGATCAAGTAAAAGATTTTCAAGGAGCGAGAGCGATGGATGAAGTGATTCTGGAGATGTCCGAGAAAATGGAGCAAAGTCTTGAGGCCTATCGCCGCGAACTAACCCGCATCCGCACCGGTCGCGCTTCTCTCAATCTGCTGGACGGCATCAAGGTGGAGGCTTACGGCTCCTCCATGCCGCTCAACCAGGTGGCCACCCTCACCATTCCCGAAAGCCGGATGATCGTGATTCAACCCTGGGACACCCAGCAGCTCAAGGCAATTGAAAAGGCGATTTTCGCCTCCGATATCGGTCTTAATCCCAGCAGCGACGGCAAGGTGATCCGCCTGAGCATCCCTCAGCTCACCGAAGAGCGGCGCAAAGAGCTGGTCAAACAGGTAAAAAAGATCAGCGAGGAGTACCGGGTGGCGATCCGCAACTCCCGGCGCGACGCCTTGGATACCCTTAAAAAGCTTAAGACCGACAAGCAGTTGCCGGAGGATGACTTTTTTCGCCTGCAGGATGAAGCCCAGAAGGAAACCGACGCTTTCATCGGCAAAATCGACGCCATCATGGCCGACAAAGAAAAAGAGATGATGGAAATCTGATGCCGGATCAGTCCCGGCTGCCCCGCCATGTCGCCATCATCATGGATGGCAACGGCCGCTGGGCCCGCCAACAGGGAAACCCCCGGATCATAGGTCACCAGGCCGGGGTTCGCTCGGTCCAGGAAGTGGTCAAATGCGCCCGCGAACTGGGGATCAAGGCCCTTACCCTTTATGCCTTCTCCACCGAAAACTGGCAACGCCCCGGCTCCGAGGTGGAAAACCTGATGGGCCTGTTGCAGACCTATCTGGAGAGTCAACTGGACAAGATGCTGCAAAACCAGGTCCAACTGCGGACCTGTGGCCGGATCGAACGACTGCCCCCCAAGGTTCGCCAGATTCTGGAAAGGACCATGGCCAAAACCGCAGCCAATGACGGATTGATTCTTAATCTGGCCCTCAGTTACGGAAGCCGCGACGAGATTTTACGGGCCACCCGGCACCTGGCCCTGGAAGCCGCCCAAGGCCGTCTCCAGCCCGAAGAGATCACCGAGGAGTTGTTCGGCGCCCAGTTGGACACTTCCGGCCTCCCCGATCCCGACCTCATGATCCGGACCGGCGGCGAGGCCAGGTTGAGCAATTTCCTGCTCTGGCAACTCTCCTACAGTGAACTTTACTTTACCAGGGTGCTGTGGCCCGATTTCGGCCGGGAAGATTTCCTGGCCGCCATCGGCGACTACCAGCAGCGCCAGCGCCGTTTCGGCCGTACCGGCGAACAGATAAGCGACCGGGAGCAGGAATAATGCAACGGATTTTAACCGGGGTGGTGATCGGCATCGCCTGGCTGCTGCTGCTGCTCTACGCCCCCTCCCTGCTCTTTTTGACCGTGATCTGCCTGCTGGCCCTTCTCGCCCTGCGGGAATATGGGTTTATGCTGCTGGTTAAAGAGGGGGAACCGGGGCTGCGCCCGCTGTTTCTCATCCTGGCCATGCTGCCGGTTCTGACCGCCGCCACCACCAATCCCGCCCTGATCGGGGCCGCCGCCATGGCCGCCCTGGCCGGCCTGATCCTGCTGACCATCTTCCGCTACGCCCACTTGAGCGATCCCCACGGCTTTCTGATGCGCTCGGTTTTTGCCCTGTTCTATCCCGCGGTACTGTTGGCCCACTTTCCCCTCCTGATGGCCATGCCCCAGGGCCGGGAGTGGCTGATCATCGCGGGCCTGATCACGGTGGCCACCGATTCTGGCGCCTATTACGTCGGCACCACCCTGGGCCGGCATAAGCTCTGCCCGGCCCTGAGTCCCGGCAAAACCGTGGAGGGTCTGCTGGGCGGGGTCCTGGCCGGACTGACGGTGACCGGTCTGGCCGCCTGGCTCTTCTTTCCGGCCATCAACCTGTTGCAGGCCCTGCTTTTTGCCTTTATCCTTTCCCTGGCCGGCGTGGTCGGAGACCTGACCGAATCGCTGTTGAAACGGGGAGCGGGGGTCAAGGATTCCGGTCGCCTGCTGCCGGGACACGGCGGCATCCTCGACCGGATCGACTCGCTGCTGCTGGTCGCCCCGTTGCTCTACTACCTGCTGCTGCTGACCAACTAGACCATGACCACAACCAAAAATATCTCCCTGCTGGGTTCAACCGGCTCCATCGGCTGCAATGTCCTGGAGGTGGTTCGCCATTACCCCGGCCGTTTCCGGGTGGTGGGCATGGCGGCCGGCAATAACATCAAACTGCTGCGCGACCAGATCGAAGCCTTTCATCCCCTGCTGGTTTCGGTGGCCGATGAATCCCTGGTCGGCGATCTGATCCAAAGCCTGCCCCGGGGCTGGGGAGAGAGGGTTCTGGTGGGACGCTCGGGCAATGAAGAGGTGGCTCGCCTGCCGGAGGCCGACCTGGTGGTTTCGGCCATCGTCGGAGCCGCCGGCCTGACTCCGACCATGGCCGCCATCGAGGCGGGCAAGGACATCGCCCTGGCCAACAAGGAAACCCTGGTCATGGCCGGGGATCTGGTGATGAGCGCGGTGGCTCGCCAAGGCGTGCAACTGCTGCCCATCGACAGCGAACACAACGCCATCGCCCAGGCCCTGGAGGCCGGTCGCCACCAGGATATCCACCGTCTGATTCTCACCGCCTCCGGCGGCCCTTTTCGAGCCACCGCGGCCCGCGAACTCTGGGAGGTCACCCCGGAACAGGCCCTTAGTCACCCCAACTGGTCCATGGGCCGTAAAATTTCCATCGATTCCGCCACCCTGATGAACAAAGGGCTGGAGGTGATCGAGGCCCACTGTCTCTTCGGCGTGCCGGTGGAGCAGATCGAAGTTCTGGTCCATCCCCAGAGCATTGTCCACTCCATGGTGGAGTTTATTGACGGTTCGGTGGTGGCCCAGATGGGAATTCCCGATATGCGGATCCCCATTGTCTATGCCCTCTCCTACCCAGAACGGCTCCGGCTGGGTTTGCCCCGGCTCAATTTGAGCAAATGCGGCGATCTCAGCTTCTCTCCTCCCGACTTTGAACGTTTCCCGGCCCTGCAACTGGCATACAAGGCCTGCAAGCGGGGAGGAACCATGCCGGCGGCCTTGAACGCTGCCAACGAGGTGGCGGTGGAGGCCTTTCTCTCCGGCAAGATCCGTTTTCCCGAGATCGCCCTGGTGGTGGCGGAGACCTTGAGTAGGGCGGAATTCAAAGAGGCCGACCGGGTCGCAACGGTGCTGGCCATGGACCTGGCCGCCCGAATGCTGGCAGAATCGGTGGTCGAGGCCTTGATGATCAAAGCCGATAACCGCCGCCAACAAAAACAGGGTTGACCATGAATAGCATTATTTCGTTCATCATCGTGCTGGGGCTGCTTATTTTCGTTCATGAGCTGGGCCATTTCCTCTTCGCCAAACTCTTCCGGGTCAAGGTGCTGAAGTTCTCCCTCGGTTTTGGTCCCAGGCTGGTGGGCCGCAAGGTGGGGGAAACCGAGTACCAGATCAGCGCCTTCCCCCTGGGAGGCTATGTCAATATGCTGGGGGAAAATCCCGGCGATGAGAGCGGCTTGGATGAAAAGGAGCGTTGCTTTTCGGCCAAGCCGGTCTGGCAGCGCTTCATCATCGTTGCCGCCGGGCCCTTTTTCAACCTGGCGTTCGCGGTGCTGCTCTTTTTCATGATCTTTGCGGCCGTGGGCATGCCCCACCCGGCTCCGGGAACCACCATCGGCGAAGTGGCCGCCGATTCGCCGGCGGCGGCGGCCGGGTTGAAGCAGGGGGATATGATCCTGACGATCAACGGCGTTGCCACCGAGGAGTGGGAGGATGTTTCCCGCCTGGTCCGCGACAGCGAGGGACGGGAGGTGACCATCACCGTCCGGCGGGGTGGGGAACTTTTCGAAACGGTGGGGGTTCCGGCCAAGCAGGAGGTGAAGAACATCTTCGGCGAGGTGGTGGGCCAGCGCTACATGCTGGGAATTACCCGCAGCAGCGAAACGGTCTATCAGCCGATTTCGCTGCCCGGAGCCGCAATGGCCGGGCTGGAACAGACCTGGAGCCTGATCTGGCTCACCCTGGTGGCCATTGTCAAGATGTTCCAGCAGATCATCCCCGCCTCCGAACTGGGGGGGCCGATCCTAATCGCCCAGTTGGCCGGCCAGCAGATGGAGGTGGGTTGGATCAATTTCATCTACTTTATCGCCCTGATCAGCATTAACCTGGGCATCCTTAACCTGTTGCCGATCCCGGTACTGGACGGCGGCCATCTGGTCTTTTTCACCGTCGAGGCTCTCACCCGCCGGCCGGTGAGCATGAAGGTCCGGGAGATGGCCCAGCAGGTGGGACTGGTTTTGCTGATCGCCCTGATGTTTTTCGTTTTCTATAATGATATCACGCGATTACTCAACGGATAAATGGCCGCGACCGTCAACCAGCCCCTGATCCTGGCCCTTGAAACCTCCGGCAGTTGCGGCAGCGTCGCCCTGGTGGACGGGGGCGGTTGCCGGGCCGAACACTCCCTGCAATCGAGCCGAACCCATTCCCGGCGACTGCTGGAGGCCGTGGCACGGCTGCTGGCCGAATGTGAAGTGGAGTGGCCGCAGCTGGACGGCGTCGCGGTGGGCCTGGGCCCCGGCAGTTTCACCGGCCTGCGCATCGGCCTGAGCAGTGCCAAGGGGCTGGTGCTGGCCATCGGCAAACCGCTGTTGGGGATTAGTTCCCTGGATGCCCTGGCCGGGCAATGCCTGCCCTCCCCCTACCCGCTATGCGCCCTGATCGACGCCCGCAAAC
>DSDS01000130.1 GCA_011048585.1 Desulfurivibrio alkaliphilus
GATTTAACGGGCTGTAATCGTTCAGCAGTGCCGCAGGTTCGGGCAAGCGGCCAAGCGCCGCGTACCCCGTGTACGTAAGCCTGGCTGATCGCCCGAAGATGCGGTGCTGCTGAACGATTACTAGAAGACTCCCTTTACCTTGCCGGTATTCACGTCCACGTCGATCCGGCGATAGGCGGGATCGGAAGCGGTGCCGGGCATCAAACTGATGGTGCCGGCCACCGGGACCACGAAGCCGGCCCCCTTATAGGTGAGGATGTCGCGAACCGGCAGGATCCAGCCCTTGGGCACGCCCTTGAGGGTCGGATCGTGGGAGAGCGAGAGGTGGCTCTTGACCATGCAGGTGCCCATCTCCTTCATCTCCGGGTCGGCCTCCATCCGCTTGAGCTTGGTCTGGGCCTCGGCGGAGTAGCTGACCCCGTCGGCGCCGTAAACTTCCTTGGCGATCAGTTCGATCCGCTTGCCGAGCGGGGTTTCGAGGTCGTAGAGGAAGCGGAAATCGTTCTCTTCCTCACAGGCATCCACCACCGCGTCGGCAAACTCCAAGGCGCCGTCGCCGCCCTTTTCCCAGTGCCGGGAGAGTGCAACCCGAGCTCCGGCAGCTTCGCAGAGCCGGCGCACCGCCTTGATCTCGTTATCGGTGTCGGTGTAGAAGGCGTTGATGCAGACCACGGGGTTGATCCCGGCCTTCTTGACCGTCTCGATGTGATGGAGCAGGTTCTTGCAACCCTCTTCCACCCAGCCCACGTTCTCCTTGCCGTACTCTTCGGGCATGGGTTTCCCCGGAACGGGGATGGGGGCGCCGCCGTGACACTTGAGGGCCCGGATGGTGGCCACCACCACCGCGCAATGGGGCTTGAGCCCGGAGTAACGGCACTTGAGGTTCCAGAACTTCTCAAAGCCGATATCGGCCCCAAAGCCACTCTCGGTGACGTTGTAATCGGCCAGTTTCAAGGCCACCCGGTCGGCGATGACCGAGCTCTGGCCGATGGCGATGTTGGCGAAAGGTCCGGCGTGAACCACCACCGGCTGGCCTTCCAGGGTCTGCATCAGGTTGGGATTGAGCGCCTCCACCATCCAGGCGGTCATGGCCCCGGCCACATCCAGGTCGGTGGTGGTAATCGGCCGGTCCTGCTTGTCGTAGGCCACCACGATCTTACCGATCCGCTCGCGCATGTCCTTGAGATCTTTGGCCACGGAAAGGATGGCCATGATCTCGGAGCTTACCGCAATAGCAAAGCTGCTCTGCATGGTGAAACCGTCCATCTTGCCGCCCTGGCCGATGGTGATGTTGCGCAGCGCCTGGGCGCAGTAGTCGATGATCCAGTTGAACTCCACCTTCTTGGGGTGGATATCGAGCCGCTTCAGGCCCCGCTTGGCCAATTGCTCGTCGGTGTAGTTGGCCTCGTGCTGCATCCGCGAGGTTAGGGCCACCATTCCCAGGTTGTGGGCGTTCATGATGGCATTGATGTCGCCGGTCAGCCCCAGAGAGAAGGGGGTCAGCGGGATACACTGGGCCAGGCCGCCGCCGGCCGCCGAACCTTTGATATTCATGGTGGGGCCGCCGGAAGGCTGACGGATAGCCCCGATCACGCTCTTGTTGCGCTTGCCCAGGCCCTGGACCAGACCCATGGCACAGGTGGATTTGCCCTCACCCAGGGGGGTGGGGGTGATGGCGGTGACATCGACATACTTGCCATCCGGTTTATCCTTGCAGCGGTCAAGAATCTTGCGGTAGTCAAGTTTGGCCACGTAGTGGCCATGGGGCAGCAGCTCCGCTTTGTCCAGGCCCAGCTTCTCGCCCAGCTCATACACGGTTTTCATGCGGCTTTCCGCCTCTTCAGCGATCTCCCAGTCCGCGTGCTTGGTTGGATCAAGCGCCATTGGTACCCTCCTTAACAGATTGAAATTTGCATAAAAAGTTGGCCGGAACTATTCCGGAACCGTCTGGAACAGTGTTACTCCCCTTGGATTCCCGCGAAGATAATCGGATAACGCCGTTGCATCTCGATCAGCAGCGGATTCATCACCTCCCGCATGGAGGGTTCCGCCGCCCGGGTGGTGCGCAGGCGGAAAATATGCAGCCACTCCAGCAGGTTGGCATAAACGATGATTTCGGTCTTGCAGGAGTTGGGCAGAACGGTGCGGGCCGCCTGGGGAGAGGCGGTGGTCAGCAACTGCAGATAGATCCGTTCGGTCTCGACCATGGCCCGCTCCCAGAGGCGATACTCCTCGCTCCCCTCCGCGAAGAAGAGCGGTTTGATAAAGGTTACCTCATTGCCGAACTTATCCTGGGAGTAGCGGCAGTAACGTTGACTTTCCTGGAGAAAGGAACAGGGCCGATGGCGGACAATTTCGTGGGTCACCGCCCGGTTGGTGACAAAACGGACCGCCAGATAGCGGTGCTTGGCCAGCAGGTCGGCGGACAACTCCTCCACCTCGGCTAAAGAGATCTTTTCCACCTCCACCCCGGTCTGGGCCAGAAAACCACGCCGGCCGGCCAGATCAAAAAAAAACAGCGGATAACGACCGGCGAGAAAGGCGGTAACCCCCTTGATCAGCTTGACGTTGGGGTGGGACTGGAAAAGCTCGCGGAAGGCCCGGACGGTGCCGCTGAGCAGCAGGTTCTTCTCCCGCTTGTCGGGCCGGTCCAGCTGGAGAAATTTGGGCTGAATCGCCAGGAACTGGTCGATGATCGCCTCGGTCTCGCAGCGTACCCGCAGGGTAAGGGCCGCCATCTCCATCACCGAGTTGTGACCATGCTCCATCACCTTGCGGATAAAGGGCTCGGTGGAATCAGCGTTGATCTTCTCCTCGCTCTTGTAACAGAGCCGGCCGCAAAACTCGATCCGCCGGGCCATACTCTGCCGGTCAAGCTCATCAAGTATGGTAAACGACGCCGGAACGATTCGCATAACCCTATCCCTCCAATCTCAGGAGCAGGAGCAAGGGCAGCTGGCTCCGCCCACCGCTCCCTGGTGGCTGGATTGCCAAAACGGCGACATTTCGCGCAGTTTGGCGATAATGCCGGGCAGCTTCTCGACAACGAAATCCACTTCCGCTTCGGTATTGTAGACGCTGAGGCTGAGCCGCACCGAACCGTGGGCGGCGGTGAAGGGCACCCCCATGGCCCGCATCACGTGGGAAGGCTCCAGCGAGCCGGAGGTGCAGGCCGAACCGGAGGAGGCGCAGATGCCGTACTGGTCGAGATGGAGCAGAATCGCCTCCCCTTCCACATACTCGAAACTGATATTGGTGGTGTTGGGCAGCCGCTTTTGAGGATGGCCATTGAGCAGGGAACTGGGGATTTGGGCCAGCAAGCCCCGCTCCAGCTTGTCCCGCAGGGCCCGTACCCGGCCATTCTCCTCCTCCATCCGGTCGGCGGCCAGCTCACAGGCCCGGCCCAGCCCGACAATGGCGGCCACGTTTTCGGTCCCACCCCGGCGCCCCTTCTCCTGATGCCCCCCGATGATCAGCGGCGCGAACGGAGCACCCTTGCGGACGTAGAGTACCCCGATCCCCTTGGGGGCGTGGAGTTTATGGCCGGAGATGGAGAGAAAATCGATGACCGAGTCAGCCAGGTTGATGGGAATTTTACCCACCGCCTGGACCGCGTCGGTATGGAAGAGAATGCCCCGGCTTTTGGCAATCCTGGCCATCTCCTCCACCGGAAAGATCACTCCGGTTTCGTTGTTGGCCCACATCACGCTAACCACCGCGGTGTCATCGGCCAGGGCCGCCTCGTACTGCTCCAGATCAAGCATCCCCTCCCGATCCACCGGCAACTGGGTAACCCGGTGCTTATGGCCGGTAAGGCGGTCAAGATGCTCGCAAAGATTCTTCACCGCGGGATGCTCCACCCGGGTAGTGACAATATGGCGTTTTTCGGAATTGGCCTGCAAGGCGGCAAGAATGGCGGTGGAGTCACTTTCCGTGCCGCAGCTGGTGAAGATCAACTCCTCGGGCTGGGCCCCGATCAGATCGGCCACCTGGCGGCGGGCGGCCACCACTTGGCGACCTACCTGACCGCCGAAACTGTGCATGGAGGAGGGGTTGCCGTAAAGATCGGAAAAATAGGGCAACATCGCCTCCAGCACCTCGGGGGCAACCCGAGTGGTGGCGTTGTTGTCCATGTAGATCACCGGGCGTTGGTCTTGCCTTGCGCTGGTCATTGTTAGCGGGCCTCCTCGACGATCAGGCTGTCGAGCACCTGTTCGCGCAATTTTTTTTCGACATACTCCTTGAGGGTGGTCTGGGATTTTTTGCAGGTGCCGCAGGCACCCCGCAGGGCGACGGTCACGAAATTACCGTCGAGATCGATCAGTTCAATATCGCCGCCATCCTTGCGCAAGGCCGGCCGGATCTCCCGGTCAAACAACTCCTCGATCAGCTTGATCTTCTGGATATTGGTCAAACCCCGCTTGCGCTGATCGGGGATGATCTCCTGCACCTCGTGCCGCTCCTCGCGCAGAATCTCCTCCAACCGCTCCACGCAGCGACCGCAACCGCCGCCGGCCTTGGTGAAGTTGGTGATCTCCTCCACCGTTTTCAGCTTGCTCTCCTTGATGGCCCGGCGGATCTCCAGGTCGGTGACCCCAAAGCATTCGCAAACCACCTCCCCCTGAACCATGGGGATCGGCGCCCCCCGGTAGTTGGCAATCGCCGCCTCCAGGGCTTCACGGCCCATCACCGAGCAGTGCATCTTCTCCTTGGGCAGACCGCCGAGAAAGTCGGCGATATCCTCGTTGCTTATCCTGGCCGCCTCCTCCAGGGTCAACCCCTTGATCATCTCGGTCAGGGCCGAGGAGGAGGCAATGGCGCTGGCGCAACCGAAGGTCTTGAACTTGGCGTCGGCGATCCGCTGATCGGGACCGAGTTTAAAAAAGAGCTTAAGGGCATCACCACAGGCCAGGGAACCAACCTCACCGACCCCGTCGGCATCGGGAATCTCCCCCACGTTCCGGGGGTTCATAAAATGATCTCTAACCTTGTCCGTATATTCCCACATGGGGGATCTCCTTAAGAAAAAAAGCTTACGCGGATCGGGGAAAAGCACGCAAAAGCGCTGGGCCGCCAGGGAGGTATTTCGGCAAACCCGAGTAGAATAATTTGTCCCGCCTTAAAAATCAACGTAAACGTTCCACCTTCTCGCGGAGTTCCTCCCCGGGCCGCCATCAGCGGCCCACCGGCAAGCGGCGGCTACTGGCGCAACACCTCGGCGCTGACCCCCACCTTGCCGTAGTTGCTGGCCCCACATTCATTTTTACCCAGGTCCATTATATTGGCCTCCTCGGGGCTGACCTTGAGCCAGCCGCCGTTGACCCGGCGAATCTCGGCATAAACCCCGGGTTGGGGCCGCATGTTCTCCTGGATAAATTCGGCAAACTTCTTCTCGTTGGGCTGGCGAAAGGCGGCCACCTGCCGGCGCAACTCCCCCAACCGACCTCTGATCAGCAGCTCCTTATCGGCCTCCTCCCAGGTGGTGTAGTGGCCGGGCAGGACCACGATCTCGTCGCCGAGATGGCGCAGGCGGAGCATCAAGGAGAGGTAGAGCTCCCGGGCCCACTGCTCCCACTTGCCACCCAGATCGGGCCGGCCGGAAGTGTTGACGAAAATGGTGTCGCCACTCAGCAGGTATTTACCGCCGATCAGATAACAGGTGCTGCCCATGGTGTGGCCGGGGGTATGGAGAGCCTTCACTTCGGGGCCGGCCGCCGCGAAACCAAAGGTGTCATTATCCGCCACCGCTTCGTAAGCAAAGTCCGCGCCCTCAAAATCAAGGCGGTTGGCGCCGTTGAGACAGCCGGTTTTCTCCACCAGGGCCGGTCCCCCGGAGATATAATCGGCCTGGCGGTGGGTTTCGAAGGTGCGAATGATTGTGGCGCCGTGACTGGCGGCCAATTCGATATAGGCCTCGATATTGCGGGAAGGATCGAAAACCATCGCTTCCCGGCCGCTGATCAGCAGGTAGCTGCAGGCAGCCTTGCCGGGCCGATTGAGCTGATAGAGCAGATAGGGATCGCTCGCGGGATTGACCCGGCGGGGCACCAGCAGGTTGCCCCAACCGACAATGCCCTCCTCCAGATAGCCCACATCGGCAAAACCGTTGTCAACCAGGATCTCGGCCACATATTTGGCCGACCCCTCCTTGGCGCAGACAATTCGGATCTTCTCCCCGGCGGGGATCCGGGCCAGGCTCTCCTGCACGTTTTCCATGAAATGAAAATAGGGAATATTGATGTAAGGGAAAAATCGTGGCCCTTCCACACACCAGTTGGCGAAATCTTTCTCGTTGCGCACGTCGAGCAGGACAAAGTCCGGGCCTTGGGCGATCTGGTCAAAAAGTTCCATCGCGCTAAAAAGATAAGGTTTGTTGTTACTCATCGCTTCGCTCCTGAAATAAAGTTGTTTTCCATCCTCCCGGACCCTGATTCGCCCCGGGTCCGGCTCTGAATCAGAACTCCAATTACCACGCTCCCAATAAATAGTAAAAATATTTATTAACAAAAAATAAAAAGGTTCAGCAAGGGTTTTAGGGATGAAAGTGGGCATGGATGGCGGCGGCCAGTTCGGGGCCGACCCCGGGCACGGCCGCCAGCTGGGCCGGGGTGGCGGCGGCTATCCCCGCCAGGCTGCCCAGAGTTTTGAGCAAAACCTGTTTGCGGGCCGGCCCTATTCCGGGAATCCGGTCAAGGTCGGAGAGCAGTTGCCGTTGGCCGCGCAATCCACGATGGAAGGTGATGCCGTAGCGATGGGCTTCGTCACGCATCCGCATGAACAGCAGCAATATTGGCGAGTGGGCCGGCAGGTTGAGGGGATTTTTACGGCCGGGGATAAAGATTCGCTCACCAGTTCCTCCGCGATCCTTGGCAATGGAGGCCAGGGCGGGCAGATCTTCAGCCAGGCCCAATTCGCCGGTGACCGCCTGGGCCACTCCCAGTTGCCCCCTGCCGCCATCAAGCAGCAGCAGATCGGGCAGGGTCCCCTCCTCCCGGCTCCGGCTCAGGTGGCGAATAAGCACCTCACGCATCATGGCATAATCGTCGGGGGTATCCGTACCCCGAATCTTAAAGCGGCGATATCGGGCGCTCTCCTTCTCCCCGGCCTTGAAGGAGACCAGCGACCCCACCGCCTCCCGGCCGCCCAGGTTGGAGATGTCAAGGCACTCAATCCGCTGGGGCGGTCGGTCCAGACCAAGGGCGGCGGCAATCATCCCGGCCAGCCGCTCATCCTGCCGTTGACTGCGGCCCTGCTCGGCCAGGATTTGAGCGGCATTGTCCCCGGCCAGGGCCACCAGAGCTCTTTTGTCCCCCCGCTCAGGCACCGGCAGTCGCACCGGGCCGCCCCGTTTTTCGCTCAACCATTCGGCCAGGGCCGTGACGCCGTCGGGAACAAGGGGCAGCAGGATAGTGGGGGGGATTTGGCGCCCGACCGGGTCGTAGAAACGACGGAGCAGCTCGGCCAGCACCTCGGCATCATCGCCCAGGGGTTGATCGAGAAAAAACTCCCGTTTATCGACCAGGGCCCCCTCCCGAATCAACAGCAAAGCCGCCGCCACCCTCCCCTCCCGGCGAACAAAGCCAAAAACATCCCGGTCGGCCGCTTCCCGGCTCAAAACCACCTGTTTCTCCAGGGTCTGGCCCAAGGCTCGAATCTGATCCCTCAGGGCGGCGGCCTCCTCGAAGCGAAGATCCGCGGCCGCCGCCCGCATGTTGCCCTCCAACTCGCGGATCAAATCCCGCTTGCGTCCATCGAGAATGGCCAGCACCCGGTTGACCCGCTCCCGGTATTGCTCCGGGGTGATGGCCCCGATGCAGGGAGCGGGACAGCGCCCCATCTGATGGTTCAAGCAGGCCCGCTGACCGGGACGGAATTTTTTACTTTTGCAGCGCCGGAGAGGGAAAAGAGCGTTGAGCAGGCGAATGGTTTCCCACATCGCCGCGGGGGAGGCGTAGGGCCCGAAGTAGCGGGCCCCGTCCCGGCTGATCCGCCGGGTCATCAACAGACGGGGCCACTCTTCGTTGACCGTGACCTTGATCGAGGGGTAGTTCTTGTCATCCCGCAAGATCACGTTGTAGCGAGGCCGATACTGCTTGATCAGGCCCGCCTCCAGGATCAGGGCCTCCTTTTCGGTGCGGGTGAGCATGGTGTCCACCGCCGCCACCCTGGCCAGCATCGCCGCGGTCTTGCCAGCCCCGGCCCGATCGATCCGGGTGTAGGAGGAGAGCCGCTTACGCAGGCTGACCGCCTTGCCGACATAGAGGACCTCGCCGGCGGCATCCCGCATCAGGTAAACCCCCGGGCCATCGGCCGCGCCCTTGATCAGTTCCGCCTTGAACATCTCCCGCTTAGATGGTGACCTCAAACCGGCAGACCCGGTCGCCGGTACACCAGCAATCGGTTTCCCGCACCTGGCATTTTTGCCCCAGGTGGACGGAAAAAAGCCCGGCGATCAACCCTTCGTCAAAGGTGCAGACCGATTCATGGGTAATGGGCAGACCGGAACAGTCGAGATCCTCGGAGATGGTCAGCACAAAAAAACCGGCGGCCTGATCGACCCGCTCCACCCGCAACAGGCCGATCTCCAGCTTCTCCAGCAACTCGGCCAGTTCACCGATAAACCGATCGAAGCCGGTGGCCTGGGTCAGATACTGGTCATGAAGCGCCCGACCCGCCTGCAGGCCGGCTTGGTAAAAGATGCGATTGGCAACCTCCGCGCCAAACTCCCTGATCAGGAGATCCCGCAGAGAAAACTGCATCATCCGGTAGGCCAGCACACTGGTTCGGTTACCGAAGGTCGGCCTGCCCCAGGCGATATCGCCCAGGTGAGACCATTTGAATTGCAGTGCCTGTCGCTGCTCTTCAGTCATGGCCATCTTCTCCATCGTAAAGGTTGGGGGCAACGCAAAGCGCCAGCCAGCGCCCGGGGGCGGGCGGATTCTCAACACCCAGCGCGACCAGAAACCAGCGCAACTCCTCCGGGGTGCAGTTCAGGGAAGGAGGCCGAAGCCCGGCCATGGTTTCCCGGACCTCGTTTTCCAGAAAACTCACCAGGGCCGCGGCAATCTCCCGGCGCAGCTCCCCGGCCGGTTCAAGTCGGCAGCGGCGGCAGAATTTACCCAGCCGCTGCCAGTTCCAGATGGCCCGTCGCACCCCCCGATAAATGGCGAGATCACGATTGGCGGGAGTAAGATCGCGCAGGATGATCTCTCGGTAGCGGGCCATCACCCCAGCTTGCAAGGCAGCCAACTCCTCCCGGCTCAAGCCGGCCAGGCCTGGCCCCTCGGGATCCTCGCTTAGGTGGTAGAGGGAGTTGTGATAGGCAATTTCGGGAATCTCCCCGGAATTGCGAACTATCAACTCCTCATCGGCGATCAGGGCCCGACGGTCCACGCCTGGATCAGGGATGATGCTGGTGCTGCTGTTCACTCATCCTCCGCCGTTCGGCCCGGCGCCAGCGAATCATGATGGTATCTTCGGCCCTGTCCAGATAGGCCCGGCGCAGGGCAGCCTCGATATCCCCCAGTTCGCCACCCCGCCGCCGCCTAACCTCCTCGGCCCGGTCCTGGGAAGCGAAAGCCATCTTGCTGACCCGGCTCATGGTGCCCGGCAGGTCGGAACCGATCAGGTAAACCGCCTCCTCAACCTCCGTCAGGGGCTTGATCTCGGCCTCGGCTCCGAAATCGGCGGCGTAGATCGCCATGGGACCCCGGTCGATATTCAGGGCCCGGCTCAGGGCGGCGCAGCCCAGAGAACAGGTGGCATCCACCAGTTGATCTTCATAATGGATCAGATGGCGGCTGTGATGCCAGCGGCGGCGATCCATCCCGCAATAGGGGCAGCTGGGGTATTTTTCCAATTCATTGATCAACGGCTCGGGGTCGGGCTTGGTTTTGGGAATAAACTGCAGCGGCGTGCCGTCGGTGGAGCCGCCGCATGAGCAGGAGGGGGATTTTGCCCCGGCGGTTTGGCCGCCCTGGCAGGGGCGGGCCTCCACCGAAGCCCCGCCAAGCAGGGCCGCCCCGGCCAGGGCGCCCGCTCCCATGATTTTAAGGATCCGTCGTCTGTCCACGGAGGCCGCTGTTTCTTTCATTCACTCTCCTCTCAGGTTCGGTTGTTGTCGAAACTCCCGGCCAAACGCTTCAATTTTCGGCGATAACATCGGTGGCCTGGCCGGCCAGCCATTTGATCAGCTTATTAAGCCTGCGCTCCACATCACGCTCCATGGTGCCGGGATGGAAGGTATCCTCCGCCTCCAACCGGACAATCCGGCCAAACAGGCCGCTGATCAATGAAGTATCACTCTCCAGCCCATTGGGATCCAGGAGTTTCAGCTCCACCTCGCAAACCTTGAACAGGCCGATGGCCGGATCGAACTGCACGCCGGAGATGGCTGCCCCGGTTCGGCTCAAATCAAGGATTGGCCGGAAAGAGCCTTTTTGCCCACCGCCAGGCTGGCCACGTGGGCCGGCATGGCGTAACGCTTTTCCCGGCGGCGGTTGAGGATGTTGATCGAGGCCCGGATCTTGGTCTCCAGTTCATTGACCGAGAAAGGCTTGACGATGTACTGAGTGACCCCCAGCTGGATGGCCATGATAATGGCATCGCGGCCGGCGTTGGTGGTCATCATAATAAAGGGGTCGCCGCCAGCTTGGCATCGTTGCGCACCTGATAGAGCAGCTCCTCGCCGTTTATGTTGGGCATGTTCCAGTCGGAGATGATGATATCGATCTCCTCCTCCTGTTTAGAAAAAAAACAATGCTCAGCTTGCCGAAAGAAAACCCATCGGTCAAGTTAATATCGTACCGCAAACGTATCGGCTCCGCCCGAAAACAGTAAAAAAATATATCCAAGCAAATGGCGTTTGACTATAATGCTTTCTTGATATATTCAACAGTTGCCGGAAGAGCTTCCCGCAGCCCAACCCGGAGAGCCTTGATTTATGAAGGACAAAACCGACCCGCAGGAGCTGGGCTTCCTTCTGGCCGCTCTCTTCTGGACTTTGGCAATCGCCATCCTGGCCACCTGCCAGCAGAGCAGCGACCGCCAGGCCGCCCTGGAAAACGCCAAGATCTCCGCCCGGCAGAGCTTCAACAAGGATCTACTGATTCGTCGTTGGGCCAGCGAACAGGGCGGGGTTTACGTCCCGATAACTCCCGCCACTCCGCCCAATCCCCATCTGTCCCACCTGCCCGAACGGGATATCACAACCCCCTCGGGCCGACCCCTGACCCTGCTGAATCCCGCCTATATCATCAGGCAAATCCACCAATTCGGCCGCGACTCGGGCGATCATGGTTATGGCCACATTACCAGCCTGAAACCGCTCAGGCCAGAAAATGCCCCCGATAACTGGGAAAGGTCGGCCCTGGAAAAGTTAGCCGCCGGCGAACCGGAATGGTCGAACCTGGAATGGCTCGCGGGGGCAATCTATCTGCGCCTGATGCAACCCCTGGTCCTGGAACCGGCCTGCCTTCAGTGCCATCCGGAGCAGCCGGTGGGTTCAATTCGGGGTGGGATCAGCGTGTCGATTCCCTGGGCCCAGTTCCAGGAGACTATTACGCGAAAACGGACCCTGCTCTGGCTGGGCCATGGGGCCCTCTGGCTGCTGGGGCTGGGGGGGCTGGGTTTTGCCCGCCACCATCTCCGGCGCCATTTTTTCAAAGTCCGGCAAGGCGAACAGCGTCTGCGCCAAAGTGAAGAGAGATTCCGCCTGCTGGCCGAAGGAACCCAGGCGATACCCTGGGAGTTGGACCTTGGCACCAACCGCTGGACCTACATCGCCCCCCAGGTCGGCAAGATTCTGGGCTATCCCCCGGAGGAGTGGCGTGATCTCGGGTTCTGGGAGGAGCGTATCCATCCGGATGACCGCCAGCGGGTCCTTGAACATTGCCGGCACTGTCGAGAAGAGGGCCAGGACCAGCAGTTCGAATACCGTTTTCTGAAAAAGGACGGCAACTTCGCCTGGCTGAAAACTCTGGCCACGGTTAGGATGGAGCAGGGCCGGCCGGTTCGGGTCCGGGGGGTGATGCTTGACCTGACCGAACGCCACATCATGGAAGAGAAGCTTCGCCAGGCCGCCAAAATGGAGGCGGTCGGCACCTTGGCGGCAGGAGTTGCCCACGACTTCAACAACATACTAACCTCGCTGATCAGCTTTGCCACCTTGGTCAAACGCCGGCACCTGGATGATGAAATCAGCCAGGACTATCTCCAGGAGATGCTTGACGGGGCCAACCGGGCGGCGGAGCTTACCCGCAGCTTACTGGCCTACAGCCGCAAACTGGAAGTCAAACTCAAGCCGGAAGATCTCAACGATATCGTCGAAAAAAACCGCAAGCTGCTCCGCAGGTTGATCCGCGAAAATATCGAGATCGCAACCGAGTTGACCGAGAGCGAACTGCCGGTACTGGCGGATCGGGCCCTAATCGAGCAGGTGTTGCTGAACCTGGCCGGCAACGCCCAGGACGCCATGCCCGTGGGCGGCAGCCTGACCATCGGCACCGGTCGCATCGACTCCCTGAACCGGGACAACAAGGCGGTACCGCCCGCCATTCCCCTACCCTGTGCCATTTTGACCGTGGCCGACACCGGGGTCGGGATCGACCCGGGTAGACTGGAGCGGATCTTCGACCCCTTCTTCACCACCAAGGCGGTGGGCCAAGGCACCGGCCTGGGCCTGGCTCAGGTGTACGGGATTGTGCTGCAGCACGACGGAGTGATCAACGTGGACAGCGAGCCCGATGGCGGCAGCGTGTTCACCATCTTTCTTCCCCTCCACACCGGCGGGCCCACGGTAAGCGATCGGCCGGAAATAGTTGAAAACGCCCCGGTGGCCGACAGCCCGCTGAATATCCTGCTGGTGGAGGATGAACCCCAGGTGAGAAAAGTTCTGGAACGGCTGCTGACCAGCCGGGGCCACCGGGTCCTGGAGGCCGCCCAGGGCCTGGAGGCCCTGCAGATCATGCGGCGGCAACCCGAAAACATCGACCTGGTGGTCATGGATGTGATCATGCCGGGGATGAACGGCCGGGAGACCTTCCGGGAGATGCGAACCATCCGTGCTGATATCAAAGTGCTGTTTATAAGCGGTTATCCCGGCGATGTCATCACCATCCAGGATATCCGGGATGAAAAACTCGACCTTTTGGCCAAACCCCTGGTCCCCCGGGAACTGATCGAAAAAATCAAAGCGCTAACCAACAAGTGATGATGCTCTCCATCGAACTGATCTTCAACCTGGCCCTGCTGGTGGCCTTAAGCGTCATTTCCGGCTTCATCGCCCAGCGCTGGCCGCAGACCAGTCGCCGGGGGCTCCTGTTGCAGGGGGTGCTTTTCGGCAGTGCCGCCATCGTCGGAATGCTCAATCCCCTGGTGCTGGGACCGGGGCTGATCTTTGACGGCCGTTCGGTGATGATCAGCCTCTGCGGCCTGTTCTACGGCCCCTGGGCCGCCGGCGTAGCCGCCCTGCTGACCATCGGCGCCCGACTGGAGATGGGGGGCACCGGGGCGTTCACCGGGGTTATGACCACCATCACCGCCCTGGTGCTCGGGCTGCTGGCCCACCACCGGCTCACCCCCAACCGGCGGAGCTCCCTTGCCGCCGGCGAGCTCTATCTCTTCGGACTGGTTGTTCATCTGGCCGTGCTGCTGGTAATGCACCTCACTTTCCCCCCCGAGATCGCGGCCACCATCCTCAAACGGGTGGGGTTGCCGATTATCCTGCTCTACCCCCTGGCCACCATTCTGGTGGGCAAGATTTTGGTGGACCAGGCGGCCTTAAGGGCCAGTGAGCGGAACTACCGGCGGCTGTTTGAGGTTCACGCCGCCGTTAAAATGCTGATCGACCCCGATACCGGAGCGATCGTCAAGGCCAACCACGCCGCCGCCGCCTTCTATGGCTGGTCCCGGGAACAACTGGGAGAAATGAACATCAAGCAGATCAACACGCTGCCCCCGGAGCAGATTGAAGAGGAGATCAAAAAAGCCAGGGCCAGCAGCCGGGTTCACTTTGAATTCAAACACCGCCGAGCCGACGGCTCGATCCGCGACGTGGCGGTATTCAGCAGCAAAACCACCATGAGCGGCCGGGAGCTGCTCCACTCCATCATTATCGATATCACCGAGCAGAAGGAGGCGGAAAGGGAACAGCAGAAGTTGCGGAGCCAACTGCTCCAGGCCCGCCAGATGGAAGCGGTGGGCCGATTGGCCGGGGGAGTGGCCCACGAGTTCAACAACATGATGACCGTGGTCCTCAGCCGGGCCCAAATGGCCATGGATCACGCCCGGCAAAACCCCCAGCTGGAGGAGGATCTGAGCGAAATATACAAAGCCGCCGAGCGCTCCGCCGGGCTGACCAGGCAGTTGCTGGCCTTTGCCCGCAAACAGTTGATTATCCCCCAGGTACTGGACCTCAACACGGCGGTGGAAAACATCAAACAACTGCTGACCAATCTGCTCGGCGAAGGGCTTGAGCTGCAATGGCACCCGGAGCCCAAGCTGTGGCCCCTCAAACTTGACCCCAGCCAGATTGAACAGCTGCTGCTCAACCTAGTGGAAAATGCCCGGGACGCCATGGGCGAAACCGGATCGGTCAGGATCGCCACCGCCAACACCACCCTGCAGCCGGCCGATTGCGCCGAACGCCCCTGGCTGGTGCCCGGCGAATATGTTTTGCTCACCGTCGGCGATAATGGTCGGGGAATGGATCGGGAAACCCAGTTGAAGATATTCGATCCCTTTTTCACCACCAAGGAGTTCGGCCAGGGGCCCGGTTTGGGTCTGGCCACCGTTTATGGTATCGTCAAGCAGAACCGGGGGTTTATCGATTTGGAGAGCGAACCGGACCGGGGCACCACCTTTACCGTCTACCTCCCCCGACACCACGAGGAAGAGCCAGTAAATGAACGGCAAAGTACTGATCATTGACGACGAACTCCCCATCCGCAAGGCCTTCACCGCCTTGCTGGCGGAGCGGGGATTGGCAACCGCCGCGGTGAAAAGCGGGCCCGAGGCCCTGACCCTGCTGGCCGGGGCCGCGGCCGATTTCGATATCGTCCTGCTGGATTTTGCCATGCCGGAGATGGACGGGCTGGCGGTACTCCGGGAGATCCACCGCCGCCACCCGGAAATAGTGGTGATCATGATCACCGGCTATGCCGAAGTTGCCCTGGTGGTGGAGGCGATCAAACTGGGGGCCTACGACTACCTGCTCAAACCCCCCGATCCCGACCATCTGTTGCTGACCATCGAACGGGCCCTGGAAAAGGGGCGCCTGCAAAGGGAGGTACGGCAACTTGACCGCAGCCTGGGCTCCTCTCTGGAGATGCAGTTGGGTCGCGGCGAGGCGATCCGGCGGGTGATCGAGGAGATCCGGCGGGTGGCCGCCTCCGATTTTTCCCTGGTCATCGAAGGGGAAACCGGCACCGGTAAAACCTTTATCGCCTCCCTGATCCACAACCTCAGCCACCGGGCCGCCGGGCCGTTTATCGCCCTCGACATGGGCTCCATCCCGGAAAGCCTCCTTGAAAGCGAGCTGTTCGGCCATGAAAAAGGGGCCTTCACCGGGGCCGAACGCCGAAAAAAAGGCTACTTCGAACTGGCCCGGGGCGGCACCCTACTGCTTGACGAGTTGCAGAACCTGACTCTCCAGGCCCAAAGCAAAATCCTGCAGGTGGTGGAGGAGAAAAGTTATTACCCGGTGGGGGGGAGCAAACCGCTGACCACCGATCTGCGAATCATCGGGGCCACCAACTCCGATCTCGACCGAGCCGTGGCGGAACGAACCTTCCGCCAGGATCTCTACTACCGACTCAACGAATACCACGTCACCCTGCCCCCCCTGCGGCAGCGTCCCGAGGATATCCCCCTGCTGGCCGCCCGCCTGCTGACCGACGCCGCCACGGAGATGAACCGGGGGTTTACCGCCCTGGATGACAGCGCCCTGGCCCTGCTGGTCGAACACCCCTGGCCGGGCAACGTGCGGGAGCTGAAAAACGTGCTGCGCCGGGCGGCCCTCCAAAGCGATAACCGGGAGCTGACCGCCGAGATGATCGCGTGGGCCCTGGGCAACGGCCGGAGAACCCCGGAAGCCTCCCCCCAGCGGTCAAGCGATCAAACCGCCGGCGAACCCGTCAGCCTGGAGGAGGCGGAGCGGGAGGCCATCGGCCGGGCCCTGGCCCATACCGGCGGCAACCGGACCAAGTCCGCCGCCATCCTGGGGATCACCCACAAAACCCTGCTGACCAAAATCAAAAAATACGGCCTCTTCTAGGCAACTCCCGACCGGCCGCTGTCCAGAACCAGACGGACCTTGACCGCCAGCTCCTGTTCGGCGAACGGCTTGGGGATAAAGTGTACCCCCTCGTCGAGTACCCCCCGGTGGGCGATAACGTTGGCGGTGTAGCCGGACATGTAGAGTACCTTGAGGTTGGGATAACGCCCCAGCAGCTTTTCGGCCAACTCGCGGCCGTTCATCCCGGGCATCACCACGTCGGTGATCAACAGCTCGATGCCCCCGGAATGCCCGCCGACCAAAGCCAGCGCCTCCCTGGGGCTGCCGGCCGCCAGCACCCGGTAACCCAGCTTCTCCAGCATCTTCTGCCCCATCCGCAGGATCGCCCGTTCATCCTCAACCAGCAGCACCGTTTCACCTTGGGCCCGGGGGGACTCGCGGGAATCCTCGACGGCCAGCTCGTCGGCATCACCCGGATGCCGGGGCAGACAGATCTTAAAAGTAGTCCCCTTGCCCGGCTCACTGTAAACGTTGATAAACCCTTCGTTTTGCTTCACAATACCGTAAACGGTGGCCAGGCCCAGGCCGGTACCCTCCCCCACTCCCTTGGTGCTGAAAAAGGGCTCAAAGATATGCTCCCGCACCGATCTTTCCATGCCGCGACCATCGTCACTCACCATCAGCAAGGTAAAATCGCCGAGAACAGCCTCCTGGTGATGGGCGCAATAGGCTTCATCAAAGGTAACATTCTGGCTCTCGATGGTGATTTTACCCACCCCGGCAATGGCATCCCGGGCATTAACGCAAAGATTGGCCAGCAACTGATCGAGCTGGGAAGGGTCGATCTTGATCGGCCATACTCCGGCCCCGGGCAGCCAGGCCAACTCGATATCCTCGCCGATCAGCCGCCGCAGCATCTTGAGGGTTGAGCCGACCCGTTCATTGAGATCCAGCACTTCGGGGGCAATGATCTGGCGACGGGCGAAGGCCAGCAGTTGCCGGGTGATGTTGGCCGAGCGTTCGGCGGCATTACGAATTTCGTGGAGGTCGCCGCAAAGCCGGTCATCGGGGTCCATCTCGGCGATGGCCATCTCGGTATAGCCCATGATCACGCTGAGCATGTTGTTGAAATCATGAGCCACCCCCCCGGCCAACTGGCCCACCGATTCCATCTTGCGGGCCTGGAGCAGTTGCTCCTGGAGCTTCTCCCGCTCCCCGGCCGCCCTTACCCGCTCGGTAACATCCCAGACCATGGACGCCATCAACCCTTTGCCGGGAATCGGAACATTCCGGGCCGTGATGTAGGAAGTTTCCCGGCCCCGGCGGGTGATGGGCACCTCATCCCAGTGCATCCGCTCCGGGTCGCCGCTGGCACAATCGGCCAGCACCCTTTGCCTGATCTCCTCCCTGAACCGGGGATCCTCATAAACACTCTCCCAGAAATCGCCGCTGATCAACGCCTCTCTGGTCGTCCGGTAAAATCGGGGAAAGTTGTCGTTCATGTAGGAGAATTTCACCGTGGGATCGACGGAATTAACCGAGATACCCACCGGCAGATGATCCATTACCATCCGCACAAACGACTCGCTCTCCCGCAACTCCGCGGTCCGTTCGGCCACCCGCTTGCGCAGCGACCAGGACCAGAGGAAAAAGATCAGGATAAGGAGCAGCAGGGGTCCGGCCACCATGGCGACATAACGGGTGATTTCCCCGGATGTGAACTCGGAATCCTCATAGACCCCCATCCACTGCTGGTGAATGCGGCGGTACTCCCCGGTGTCGGCCAGCACCTTCAGCCCTTCGCTGAGCTGGGCCAGCAGGGCCTGGTTGCCCTTGGCCACCGCGTAACAGTAGCCGGAGGAAAGCAGGGGCTGGTGCCCGACCAGCAGATTGTTCCAGCCCTGTTCGCTGATCCAGTAATGGGCGCTGAGGCGTGAGACCAGGGCGCAGTCATGACGGCCCAGAGCCAGCTCCCGCAGGGCCTGCTCCGGCCCGTCAACCGCGGTCAGCCACTGGCCGAGACCGTTCTCCAGGGCGAAATCATGCATGATATCCCCCGTCTGCACCACGATTCGCTTGCCCACCAGTTCGGCCAGATTGACCGGCGGAGCGCCCTCGCCGCGCCTGACCACCGCCACCCCCTCCTTGATCAGGTGGGGTTGGGTAAAATCGAAACTACGATTCCGCTCATGGGAGTAAAACATCCCCTGCAGGGCATCGATCTCACCCGTGGCCAGGGCCCGGCGGATCTCCCCCCAGGGCCCCAGGCGGATTTCAACGTTGAGTCCCATCTCCCGGGCGATGGCCCGGGTGAGATCGACGTTGTAGCCAGCCGGGAGCCCTTGCTCGTCCAGGTATTCAAAGGGGGGATAGCTGTGATCGCCCCCGATCACCAGGGGGCGGTGGCTTGGCAGCTCCAAGGCGGCAAACCATTTGGCGTGCAGGGCCCTGAAAGTGCCGTCGGCGATGACCAGGGCCAGACCTTCGTTGAGCAGGGCCAGGGTCGCGTGATCGCCCTTTTTGACGGCAAAGCCGAAATCCTGGCGGAACTCCTCCAGGGGCCGGTTGATAACCCGGAGATTGGCAAGACCGCCTTCCTGGATCAAGCGCAGAGCCACCAGCCGCTGGGTCACCACGGCGTCATGGCGCCCATCGGCCAGCTCCCGCAGGGCCTCCTCGAAAGAGAGGGTGGTGTGGATCGTGATTCCCCGCTCTTCCCGCCGCAGAAACTCCTCGGCATTGTCCCCCTTCATTACGGCGACCTGTTTGCCCCGCAGGTCGTCGAGGCTGCCGATCCCCTGGGTCCCTTCCCGCACCACGATGGCCCCATGCAGAGACATGTAAGGGAAGGTAAAATCAAAAATATCTTCCCGTTCCGGCGTGCGGCCCACCAAAGGCAGGGCCTGGACCTCCCCCCGGGCCAGCCAGCCACGCACCTCGGACCAGGGCCCGACACGAAAGCTAACCTCCCGGTCCATGGCCGTCAGCGCCGCCCGCAGCAACTCCACCGAAAAGCCGCTGGCCCGGCCCTCTCCGTCGACCACACAAAAGGGCGGATAGTCGGTTTCGGTGGCGCTGCGGGTCGGCTCCCGGGCCATCACCGACCCGGGCGAGATCAAGGTCCAGGCCAGGATCGTCACCATACCGAGCGAAACTCGCCTGACCAGATCCCTGCCCCAAAAGGGCAGCAGGCATTTTCGCAATTCCCCGCTGGACATCAATCCTTCCCGGTTACACGTTAATTTTTTTCCAAACTCCCACCTTGTGGCTGCCTATCCGAAAAAGTTTATAAAAATATAGGCTCAGCTGTCAAGGTTTACGGAAAATATTGCCCGAGGACCGCGGCGATCAATGGACGCCCCGACTCACCATCCCGGTAATTATTACTCTGTAAAAATTCCCATCCTGTAATTCCGCAACCTCGGTTGCCTACCTCCAAAAAAGTAAATTAGCTCGCTATTTCAAGACAATTATCGGTTGGCATCAACCTTGCTAAGGGGATGACCAGTCCCCGGATTATCCCGGGCTTCGGCCCGATGATTCAACCAAGAAGGAGTAAACCATGAACAACGTGGCAGACAGCAGCACAATCATGGTGGTGGACGACGACCCTCGGGTTCTGAAGGCGGTAAAGGCGATCCTCCAGGGCGAGGGTTACCAGGTTGACGTCTGTCAGGATGGCATCGAGGCACTAAAGACCTTCCCCACCAAGGAGTATGACGCGGTCATCTCCGACATCAAGATGCCGGAGATGGACGGGATCGCCCTTCTGGAAAGGCTGCGGCAACTGGACCAGGAGGTTCCGGTCATCCTGCACACCGGCTATGCCGAGCTGGACACCGCCATGACCGCAGTGCAGCAGTCGGCCTTCGATTACCTGGTCAAGCCCGTCGACCCGGACAAATTGAGCAGGGCGATCGGCCAGGCGGTGCTGTTCCGCAACCACCACCGATTGAAAAAAAATTACCAGAGCCGGTTGGAGTCCGAGGTGGAGGCGGCCACCGTCGGCCTGTTCAAAATGGTGGAGGAACTGCGGGAGGCCCGGGACGAGGCCCTGGTGGCCTCCCGGCTCAAGTCGGAATTTGTCGCCAACATGAGCCATGAGATCCGCACCCCCTTAAACGGGATAATCGGCGCCACCGGCCTGCTGCTACTGGACCCGGAGACCAAACCGGCGACCCGGGAGTACCTGGCCATGATCGAGGAGAGCGCCCTGACCCTCAACAAACTCCTCAACAATCTGCTGGAGCTGTCAATCCTCGAGGCCGGCCGGGTCGGGCTGCGGGAGAGGGCCTTCAGCCCGGAGCAACTGCTCCGGGAACTTAAAACCGAGTATGAACAACCCGCCAAAGCCAAGGGGCTGGATCTGATTTTCACCTGTACCGGTTGCGGCCCGGAACACCTGCACGGTGACGATGGCCGGCTCAAGCAGATCTTTAACCTGCTGCTGGACAATGCCCTGAAATTCACCGAGCAGGGCTCGATTTCGCTGTCGGTCAGCCGCCGGATCCTCGCCCCCGGCCAAACCGAGCTGGCCTGCAAGATTTTCGACACCGGCTGCGGCATACCCGCTGACAAGATCGCCTCTGTTTTTGAAAAATTCCGCCAGGCCGACGGCTCCTGCACCCGCAAGCACGGGGGAGCCGGCCTGGGGCTGGCCATCGCCCAGCGGCTGGTAAAACTGCTGGGCGGCGAAATCGCCGTCAAGAGCACGGTGGGCCAGGGCACCATACTGACCTTCAGCGTCAGCTTCAAACAACCGCCGGCCGAGTCCGGAACCTGAACGGTCAACCAGGGAGGAGGAAAAACGCATGGCAGAGGAAAAATTAGATGACGAAACCAGGGATGAGTGGGACGAGGACAACGAAGACACCCAAAAGGACAAGTACCTGACCTTCCATCTCAACCGGGAGGACTACGGCATCGAAATCCGCTTCGTTACCGAGATCATCGGCATTCAGAACATTACCCGGGTGCCCGACATGCCCCACTTCCTCAAGGGAGTGATCAACCTCCGGGGCAAGGTTATCCCGGTGATGGACGTCAGGCTGCGTTTCGGCATGCCGGAGCAGGAGTATGACGAGCGAACCTGCATCGTGGTGGTCAACATCAACGAGACCGCCATCGGTTTGGTGGTGGACAAGGTCCAGGAGGTGGTGGATATACCCGAAAGCCAGGTGGAACCACCGCCGGAGATGAGCCGGGGCAAGTCCAGTCCCTTTCTGCAGGGGATGGGCAAAATCGGTGATGAAGTAAAAATTCTACTGAACATCGAACAACTGCTCTACGACGAGGAGTTGAGTGCCATCAAAACAACCGCTGATAAAAACCCAACAAGCCTTAACAACCCACGGTAACGACTTTTAAACGGCGGCCCAGTCGCCCCGACCCAAGCAGTTAACCAGGCCGGTCGTGTTGCCACAAGCGCCCGCCACCAACCGGCGAGGAACAAGTGATGAATAAGCAAAAATGGTTCAAATTGAGTCTGAAACAAAAAATGATGATTCCCCTGCTGGCCTCGGTGCTGATTTCAGCTTTGCTGGCCATGCCTCTGGTTCAGCGGGAGCTGGAACGGCTGAAAAACGGCATCATCGCGGTCACGGTCCAGGACAAACAAGAGGAGATTGAACGGGCCATCGACCGGGCGGCCATGGAGGCCTTGGAGAAAGCCTCTATCTTCACCCGGCTGCCGGAGGTACTGGCCGCGTACGAGATTGCCCACCAAGGTAATTTCGATGTCGAGGATGACCCCCATGCCCAACAGGCTCGGGAGCTCCTGCGCCGGGAATTACAGGAGGCGGTCAAGGGTTTTGCCGACGCCGCCGGGGTGCCGATGCAGCTCCACTTTCACCTGCCCAATGGCCGCAGCCTCGTGCGAATGTGGCGGGAACGGCAGATTCAACGTAACGGTGTGTGGGTCGATATCTCCGACGATATCTCCGGTTTCCGGCCCACGGTTCTGGATACCAACCGCAGCGGCCAGGCGGTAAGGGGGATCGAGGTGGGCCAGGGCGGTTTTGTCATTCGCGGGGTGGCCCCCATCAAATCCACCACCGGTCGGCAGCTGGGCTCGGTGGAGATGCTGGCCGATTTCGAGCAGCTGTTCCAGGCTGCGGCCGGCAGCGGCCAGCACCTGCTGCTCTACATGAACTCCGATCTGCTCAGCGTGGCCGGCCGGCTCCGGGATGCCCAAAAATATCCCATCTTGGGCAACCAATACGTGCTGGTCTCCGGCACCCCGGAAGGACGCATCGAGCAACTTATAACTCTCGGCCTGCTGGACAAGGGTCGGAGAGCTCCGGAAATTTATCAAGCCGGCGAGCTGGCCCTGGCCGCCTTTCCGGTTAACGATTACCGGGGCAACCAGATCGGCATCATGGTCCTGGCCAGCGACACCGGCGCGGTGGAGGCCGGGATCCGTAACGTCCTGCTGATTCTGGGGGCGATCGCCGCCCTGATCATGGTCTTAATCGTGGGGATCAACTATCTCACCACCCGAGCCATCACCATGCCGATCGGCAAAACCGTGGAGATGCTCAAGGAGATGGGCCGAGGCCGGCTCGACAAGCGCCTGCGCCTTGACAGCAACGACGAGATCGGAACCATGGCCAAAACCATGGACGAGTTTGCCGACACCCTGCAGCATCAGGTGGTGGCGGCCCTCCAAAAACTGGCCCAGGGGGATCTGACCTCCGAAATCAAGCCCGTTGACGAGCAGGACTTGATCGGCAATGCCCTGCTCAAGACCCATGAGGATCTTAACCGGATCGTCGGCGAGATTCTGGTCGCCACCGAGCAGATCGCCGCCGGCTCCGGCCAGGTCTCCAGCGCCAGCCAGTCCCTATCCCAGGGCGCCACCGAATCGGCCGCCTCCCTGGAAGAGATCACCAGCTCCATGACCGAGATGGCCTCCCAGACCAAGCTCAATGCCGAAAACTCCACCCAGGCCAACCAGTTGGCCGACCAGGCCCGCGACCGGGCCGAAACCGGCAACGAGCAGATGGAGAAGATGATGGTGGCCATGGGCGAAATCAACCAGGCCGGCCAGAATATCTCCAAAATTATCAAGGTGATCGATGAGATCGCCTTCCAGAC
>DSDS01000097.1 GCA_011048585.1 Desulfurivibrio alkaliphilus
GTCCGGCGGTGATCTTCAAGCCCGCTTTCTGGAGTGGACCAGGGTTCATGTCGATGGTAGTATACAAGTTCGAGACCAGATCATGCGCAGCCATGTTTTCGCCTGCGGCACCGTGGATGTTACCGCCGGCCCGGGCCGGATCCGGGGCGGGGTGGTTTCGGCGATTCATGGGGTTGAGGCCATCGAGGTCGGCTCTCCGGCCGGGGTGCGCACGGTGGTGATGGTGGGGGCTAACCCCGCCCTTTCCATCGAAAACTGTCTTTTGCTGATGCGGGTTACCGGTACCCGCCGTTTGCCGGTGGTGGAGGGGGAGAAACTGGTGGGGATGATCAGCAACTTTGATGTCTTCAACCGCCTGCTGGGCGAGTTGGGGTGATGGGGGAGATGGTGAGATGATGCGTCCGCCGCAACAGCAGGGGGGGCTTGACGATGTCATGGCCGCCGAACTAAAACAGGAGATCGCCGGGCGTTATTTCGGCTTTCGCAAGCTGATTGAGGAGGATAGCCAGGACTATGCTCAGAAGGTTCGTGAGCACTCATTTATTCTGGAAAAAAGGATCAGCTTCGATCTGATGCGGATCTATCTGCTGCTGCGCGATGAATCGCTGATTCAGGAATTTATGGAGCTGGTGGGGCTGAATGAGCGGCTCTTTTTCGATTCCTATCTGCTGGAATCTCCCTCGCTCCAGGCGCGGGTTTTCGAGTGTCAGCGCTTCAAGGGTTGGACCAGGAAGGGCCGTTTTGTCCGTTACTTTTTCACCTGCTACGAAAACCTGGGCTTCCATGTCAAGGTGTTTGACGGCAAGGTTCGGGAACTGGAAAAGATGCAGGGGGCCATCGCCGAAGAGATCAAATACTTCTATAAGCAGAACAATATCAGCGCCATTATGGCTTTTTTGCGGACCCTGGGGGACCAGCAGGCCACCGGCGCCATGCAGGGCGGGATGGAGATCGGTCTGGCCGAAGGACTGGACAGCAAGCTGCAGATCAGGCCCCCGGCCCCGGTGGAGCAATTACTGCCGATAATCAAGCCTATGCCGCCGCTAAAAACAATCAAGCGGCCCCTGAAAAAACTGATCCTGACGGCGTATAGCCGCCAGATTCCCCAACTTCTGGCCTTGTTCAACGAAAATAGTACCCCCTGCCCGGAACGGAACCTTTAGCGTTCGCCGCCCCGCGGTACTCTCTTTTTAGCCAACCCACTATTTGCCCTCTCCGGTGACTCCTGTTCCCATCGACATTGTTGGTTTTTATTTATCAAGTTAGGCGTGTCAAAAAAAGTGTTGACAGTAAAAGTTCGCTCGATTAATTAGTCACCCCTAACCTGATTGGTCGGCACTGCGTAGCGGGCAGGCCGGAGGCGGTTCAGCTCCTACTAGGGGCGGTTGGCCAAAGATATCATCATTATAATCGGGAGGTTGGTCATGAAACGATTGTCGGGGGGGCTGGTCTTGGTCGGTCAGTTGATGTTGGTGCCGTTGGCGACGGCGGCCGATTCCTGGAGCGAGGCTTTTGTCAACGGGGCGGCGAATGGCCAGGTCGCGGCCTATGGGACGACGACCAAGGAGAAGGGCGGCGAGCGGGAGGGCTTTATCAGCGGCAGCGTCGCGTTGGCATACCGGACCGTGCCCTTTTATCGTCTTAGTTTGGGGTTCGGGGCCTGGGCCACCACTCGAATGGCGCAAGAAAATGATGGCGATTACCGGGCCGAAATCGGCAGCGACGCCATCATTCACCAGGCTTATCTCCACTATGCGGGCGAGGGTTGGGGCGAGATCACCGCCGGTCGTCACGAGATCGATCTGGAGTGGCTCAACGATTACATCCTGGGGGGCAGCGCTCAAATCACCCCCTTAAACAACCTGGAGCTGACCCTGGGCTGGGCCGGCCGCCAGGCGGTCGTGGACCTGGATGAAGTCGGCGCCGGCTTCAGCCGACTAAACGACAACAAGGGGCTTTATTTTATCGATCTGCAGTACGCGCCGCTGGAATGGTTGACCGTTAACCCCTACTACTATCACGCGCCCGACCTGTTTCGGGCTCCGGGCCTGAAATTGACCTCCGCTTACGAGATCATGGAAAATCTGAAGGCCTCCACCACGCTCCAGTTCGTCAAATCCGCCACCGACTCGGCCAGCGGCGAGGAGAATGGGGACCTCTTCTGGTTGGAGCAGACTTTTGCCCGTGGCGATTTCGGCTTTGGCGGCGGCTACCTGAAGGCCAACAGCAAGGGGGTCGGTCTGGTGGACAGCTTTGGCGACCAGAGTCCTTTTGAAGAGGGCAACCGGATTTACGAGGCCGACGCCAAAACCTGGTATCTGGAGTTGGCATACGAAGGGAAGGCCCTGAGTCTGACCGCACTCTACGGTCAGACCCACTACTATGACGGGACCGGTAAGCCGAAGGAAAAGGAATTAAATCTGGTCGCCGGCTACGGTTTGTACGAAAATCTCGATCTGGAGTTGATCTACGCCGACGTGCGGAACAATGTCGAATCCGATTACTACACCTTCAGCCAGGCCTTGGTTTACAGTTTTTAAGCATCCACTCTCCTCGTTTTTATCCCCGCAGGCGGTGATGATCGGTAGCGTTTGTCGTCGCCCCTATTGGAGAATCTCCGGCCGGCTGGCTCTTTGGCGGGAAACCGGGTACACTGTCCGTGAACCCGGTTTCTCACCCATCAATTTGTGGGCTCCGGCCCAGAGGAGACAATTTGGCACGGATAAATTTCAACTACGAAAAACGCCAGAAGGAACTCGCCCGGCAAAAGAAGAAGGAAGAGAAGCGACTACGTAAGCAGAACAAAAACAACCCGGAACCCTCGGAGCAGTCAACGGCGGCCACCGAAGAGAACGGCGCCGGGGTTCCCCCCGCCACCACCGACCAGTCCGAATAAGGGTCCTCTGTCCCCCTCTTAGCTGGGCGGCAGGGTTGCGTCCAGCATGGCGGGCAGGCCGCCCCGCTCCTCCGGGGTGAAGCCGAACACCGCTTGCCAGATCGTGTCGTTTTCCATGCAGAGATAGATGCAGGTGCGGCTTGCCGCCCCCCGGCTTAGTTCGTCGAGCAGCACCTGGTACATCCTGGTGCGCAGGGGGCGGAAATAGCGAAATTTCCCATCCAGGCCCGGGACAAACTCCTCATGGATGAAACGGGCTCTCGGGAAACGGCTGCCGATTATCCCGCGCAGGGCCGGCAGAAAGCGGAAAGCGCCCAGGCTGATCCAGGCAATGCTTGAGGCCGGAACCACCGCGAACAGGCGGCGGATGGTGGCCCTGTAGGCCTCTTCCCAGCCGGGGTGACAGATGATCGGGTCAAAATGAAAGGCCAGGGGGTAGCCCCAGGCGGCGCATTGGGCGGCGGCGTTAAGCCGAGTCTCCAGATCGGCGGTGTGCAGTTCCAGCTTGGCCATCACCTCGGCGCTGTTGAGCGACCAGGCCATGATGGTTCGACCCCGGTGGTCCAGATCGGCCAAATGGTCCAACACCACCGCCTTGGACTTCAACTCCAGCACCGCGTTATTTTTCCGGGCCATATAATTGATCAGGGTGGCGCTGAGGCCGGTGAGCCGGTCTAAAGCCATGCTGTCGGTGAATTCGCCGGTGCCGATCCGGTGCAGGGTCCCCGGGGTGCCGGCCAGGGCTTGGTCAAGTTCGTCCAGCAGGTCGTCGATATTGACGTAGAAGGAGAGCCAGGGGTTGTTGAGGTAGGCCTGGAGGATGCAGTAGGCACAATCCATGGGGCAGTTGGCCCCAATATTGAGTACCTGGTAGTCACAGCAGCGGTACTGGCGGGTGGCGGGGCAGGGCTTGAGGAAGCGGCCCCGGTTGCGGCCCAGGTGCAGCAGCCGCTTGCCGGCCGTGAGGCTGTGGGGGTAGGGAACCGGAGCCGGGGCAGGGTCGGGGCGGTCGGCCACCACCTCCACCGGTAGGTTCCCCGCCCGGGCGACGATCTGCCGGGTCAGCGGCAGATCCAGGCACGACTCTTCCACCTGGATCGCCTGGAGCCGGCGGCTGGGGTCGGCGGCGGGGAGGTTTTCAGGCATGGCGGCGGGCTTCACTGATCAGGGTTTCCAGGCTGGGCGACTGGGCGGCGGATTTGAGCAGGCGGTCGGTGATGGCCCGCAACCCCCTGGCATAGGGGGTGTCCGGCTGCTCTCGCAAAAATACCTTGTTTTGCCGCACCGATTTACGCACCGCCGAATCATAAAAGAGTAGGCCCAAAGGCGAACTGTTCATGGAGAGGTTTTTTTTCAGGGTGTCCTGGATTCGGCCGGCCACCCGCAGGTCTTCGGGTTGATCGGCCATGTTATAAACGAAGCGGGGGGTAAAGCGTTCCAGTCGTTGGCGGATCTGGCGGGCCAGCAACGGGTCGTGGGCGGCCAACAGATCGTAAATTTCCTCGGCGGTCAGGTTGGCTCCGTCGGCCGAGCGGCGATAGGCGTTCAGCAGCATTTTGCGGGTGGGTGCCCGCTCCGAGGCCAGACTGAGGATATTGGCGAAGGTGAAGTTGCGTAGGAAGACCAGGGCGTTCATCAGGGCCGGGGTGTCCAGGGTGGTGATGACGATGCCGTCCAGGGCCAGGCCGAAAAGGTTCATGGTGTTGATCGCCGATCCGGCGCCGAGATCGACGATGATGTAGCGGGCCTTGAGCCGTAGCAGCTCGTCCAGCAAATGCAGTCGTTGCCGGGTGGAGATATTGGCCATGAAGGGAGTTTTGCCGTCGCCGGGGAGAAAGCCGAGGTTATCGACCGGAGTGGGAACCACCAGGCTGGGCAGGTCGGTCAAACGCTGCTTGAGGAAGTCGCCCACTCCCGGGTTGGTGTTGGGCATCCCCAGGTAGGTGTGGAGGTTGGAACCCCCCAGATCCAGATCCACCGCCACCGTGCTCTCTCCCCGGCGGGCCAGGTTGATGGCCAGGCTGGCGGCAAAGATGCTTTTCCCCACTCCGCCCTTACCGCTGGCGATGGGGATAATTCTGGGGCGGCCCGGAATGTTCACCATTTTGACATCAGTGGGTGGGCACGTTGCCGAAGACCTTGCCGGCGATCATCTCCTGCCGCTCGGGGGCGGGGGGCGGTTCGATCCAGTGGATGAAGGATTCCCGCACCCGGATGTAGGCCCCGTTATCCTCCTTGCACTGGTCGCAGACGTTGAGGGAGTTGTCCCGGTAGATGATCACCTTGCTGGCCGGTTCGCCCTCTTGGTCCACCGCCGCCATCTTGCGGCAGCCACAGGCCAGCCGCAGCACCGCCACCCCGACGGCATCCGGGCTGCCCTCAATGATTCCGCCGATCATCGCCTCTTCCGATTTTTCGACACTGACCTGGTTCTTTTTTCGCTTTTTGGCCCCTGCTTTTTTCGGTTGTTTCATGGTGTTCCACCCGGTTCGGGGTTGTTTTTCCAGTTGCAAAAAAGGTTTATTCCGTTGCCGTCGTCGCCAACCTACATTATATTGTGGTTGGGGTCAACGGGCACCGCTCTCCGCGGATTGGTCCGGCACCTTTTCTGTTGACAAAAAAAAGTCGGTGCATTAGAGGGAAGTGGTGCTTACTTGCGCCGGTAGAAAACTGGCTGGTGGTGGAGCATCCGGTGCGCCAGCCCGGGTGAACTGCTTCAGTCTTACGGTAACTTATTCTGTTCAATGGAGGATCAAAACATGTGGCAAGTTGAAGTGAACAAAGACAAATGCAGCGGTGATGAAGAGTGCGTAAACGCCTGCCCGGCTCAAGTTTTAGAGATGGTGGACGGCAAGGCCGATCCGGTCAACATGGACGAGTGCCTGGGTTGTGAGACCTGCGTGGAAGTATGCCCCGAGGGTGCCATCACCGTAACCGAGGTGTAATGTAACTCCGTATTTTGTGATTTCAGTTGCTGAATAGGCATACCCCTATCAACCGGGGTATGCCTATTCTTGTTTATCGGCACCACTGCCGGGGCCGGGGCGCGGTGTGCCTGTTTTTCCTCAGGGGCAAATAAAGAGGTTGCCGCCCGTTATGCTGGTTAATGTCGCCCAACGCTGGAAACCGGGAGTTTCAATCAGTACCCATCTGCTGGTGGCCGCCCTGCTTTGGAGTTTCATCGGCATCTACCTGCTGGTCAGGGGGGTCTTGCTCTATGGCGACGGCCTGTGGTGGCCACCCTTGCTGGCCCTCCTGATCGGGATCCTGAAGGGCCACTATCTCCTGGCCCGCTCGGCTCGTCGCAACATTGAGCGACTGCTCTCGATGAAGGATAATTCCTGCCTGGGCGCGGTCTATTCCTTGAAAATGTGGCTGCTGGTACTGCTGATGATGCTTGGCGGTCGGGCTCTGCGGGTTGTCGGCACCCCCGAACAGTGGGTGGCCCTGGTCTATCTGGCGGTGGGGTTCGCCCTTTTTCTCTCCAGTCGCTTGTTTTGGCGGAAATGGCGGCCCTGAAATCGATGACCATCGACCCTTACAACAACGTGTTGGTTGACCTTGGCGCTCTGCGGGATAATTTCCTGGCCGTGCGCCGGCGGGTATCACCGGCCGCGCGTTTGATGGCGGTGGTCAAGGCTGATGCCTACGGGCATGGTTTGGTGCCGGCGGCCGGGGCCTTTGCCTGGGCCGGGGCCGACTGCTTCGGGGTGGCGGAGGTTGAAGAGGGGGTCCGGCTGCGGGAGGCCGGGATTGCCGGCGAGATTGTGGTACTGTTGGGGGTTGCTTCCGCCGGCGCGGCCGAAGCGGTGGCCCGGGAACTCAGCCCGGTGGTGTTTGAGCGGATGATGCTCGATCAGCTTTCCCGCCAGGCGGTGATTCAGGGCAAAGTGGTGGGGGTTCATCTCAAAATTGATCTGGGTATGGGTCGTTTGGGCCTGGAGCCCGCTGCCGCCGGGGAAATGGCGGTGGCGATCAACACTCTGCCCGGCCTGCGCCTGGCGGGGATACTCTCCCATTTCCCGTTGGCCGACGATCCGGAGGCGGCCGAACTTTGCCGGGAGCAGTGGGGCCGGTTTCAGCGGACTGCCGCCGGCTTGCTGGGTGATGGACCGGCGGGTGAGCGGCCGCTGCTGCACATGGCCAATTCGGCGGCCCTGCTTCGTTTTCCCGAAACCCACGCCGATATGGTGCGGCCCGGGATCAGCCTCTATGGTTATGCCCCCGCCGATTCGGGCCTTGATTCCGCCGGGCAAACTCTTGCCCTGCGCCCTGCCATGAGTCTGCGCAGCCGGGTGCTGCAGGTGAAGGAGTTGGCCGCCGGCCGCGGGGTCAGCTATGGTCATCGCTTTGTAACCACCCGGGCCACCCGGCTGGCGGTTCTGCCGTTGGGCTATGCCCACGGCTACCCCCGGGGCTTGAGCGGTCGAGCCGAGGTGCTGATCGCAGGGCGGCGGGTTCCCCTGCGCGGCACCATCTGTATGAACGCCTGTATGGCTGATATCACCGAACTGCCGGAGGTGGCGGTGGGGGATGAAGTGGTGTTCATGGGCCGCCAGGGGGAGGAGTTTATCGGTGCCGACGAGCTGGCCGCCCGGCACGGCACCATCAGTTACGAGATATTGTGCCGCTTCGGAGCCGCCAACCGGCATCTCTTTATTGGGGACGAAGTGGTCCAGAAGCGGGATCTTTTCGATCAACGACAAGCATGAAAGGAACAGGTTGCGATGATTAAGGCGCAGGTACGGGCCAAGGTGGATCAATGTTTTGCCTTGGGGGTGGAGCGGGGTTTGTGGGGTGATGCCGCCGCCGGCAGCTATGCCGTGGAGGAGCCCAAGCGGGCCGGGCAGGGCGATTTCGCCACCAATCTGGCCATGGTGGTGGCCGGCCGGGAGAAGCGTAACCCCCGGGAAATCGCCGCCGCCCTGGTGGAGTTGCTCACCGACGCCGCCGGCGGGGATTCGCTGTTTGCCAAGGTGGAAGTGGCCGGTCCCGGCTTTGTCAACTGCTTCCTCAAACCCCAGGTCTGGCAGGCGGTGATTCCGGAGATCAAGCGGCTGGGTGCCGGGTTCGGCCGCGGCACCTGCGGCCGGGGTCGCAAGGTGCTGGTGGAGTTTGTCAGCGCCAACCCCACCGGCCCCCTCAGTGTCGGCCACGGGCGCCAGGCGGTGCTGGGAGACGCCATCGCCCGTTTGCTGGAAGCCACCGGCTACGCGGTAACCCGGGAGTACTACTATAATGACGCCGGTCGCCAGATGAGGGTGCTGGGCGAGTCGACCAGGGCACGTTACCTGGAACTGCTGGGGCTGCCTTTCACCTTCCCCGAGGACGGCTACCAGGGGGAATATATCCGTGAAATCGCCCGGGCCCTGATCGAGGAACGGGGTGACTCCCTCAAGGATGAAAGCGACACCGCTCCTTTCACCAAAAAAGCGGAAGAGGTGATCTTCGCCGATATCAACAACACCCTGGCCCGGTTGGGGATCAGGTTCGACAGCTATTACAACGAACACTCTCTCTACGAAAACGGCCTGGTGGATGACGTGGTCGCCTCCCTGCGGGAGAAGGGGCTGGTCTATGAGCAGGAGGGAGCGGTCTGGTTCAAAACCACCGACCTGGGCCTGGAACAGGATCGGGTGATCATCAAATCCACCGGCGAACCCACCTACCGGCTCCCGGATATCGCCTACCACCGGGAGAAGTTCCGTCGTGGTTTCGACTGGATGGTCAATGTGTTCGGCTCCGACCATATCGCCACCGTGCCCGATGTGTTGGCCGGGGTGCGCGCCCTGGGGTATGATGAGGGCAAGGTCACCCCGGTGATTCACCAGTTTGTCACCCTTATGCGGGATGGCCAGCAGGTCAAGATGTCCACTCGCAAGGCCAATTTCGTGACCGTGGAGGAGCTGCTTGACGAGGTGGGTCCCGACGTGACCCGCTTCTTTTTTCTGATGCGCAAGGCCGACAGTCAACTGGAGTTCGACTTGGATCTGGCCACCAAACAGAGCCAGGAGAACCCGGTGTACTACGTGCAGTATGCCCACGCCCGTCTCTGCAGTATCGCCCGTCAGGCCGCCGAGAAGGGGGTGGTTGCCGGTGATGGGGCGCCCGACTTCTCCCTGCTGATTGAAGAGGAGGAGATGGCTCTGCTCCAGGCCATGGCCGGCCTGCCCTCTCTGCTGGAAAACGCCGCCCTGGCCTTGGAGCCGCACCGGATTGTTTTCTACCTCCAGGATCTGGCGGCTAAATTCCATGGCTACTACAACCGGCACCGGATCGTCGGTGACGACCCGGCCCTGAGCCGGGCCCGTCTGGCCTTGGCCGACGCCCTGCGCCAGGTTCTGGCCTCCAGTCTGGTCCTGATCGGGGTTGGCGCTCCGGAGAGCATGTAGAGAGCGATGGCGGCGGCGCGGCGGAGAAAAAAGAAGGTGGCGGTTAAACTGGAGCTGAGCTGGGGTGGCCTGGTCAGCCTGGTGGTGGTGGCTTTTTGCATCTTTCTCTGGATGTTTCTGTTGGGACTTTGGGCCGGGCAGACGATCTTGATGCCAGTGGAGAATGCCGCCCGGCCCGGCGTGACAAGCCGGTTGCATCTTTTGGCGCAACAACCCGGGAGTGGTGAGTTGTGAGCCCTGATTCGTTCACGATACGCAACGCCAGGATGGATGACGTGCGGGCGATCTACGCCCTGCTCCAGTTCTTCGCCGGCCGGAATCTGCTGCTGGGCCGTTCCCTGAGCTCGCTTTACGACCATCTGCGCGATTTCAAGGTGGCGGTGGCCGGTGATGATCCCCAGCAGGTGCTGGGAGTTTGCTCCCTCCATATCTGCTGGGAAAATCTGGCCGAGATCCGTTCCCTGGCCATTGCCGAAAGTTATCAGGACCGGGGGATCGGGCGGACCCTGGTGGAGAGCTGCCTGGCCGAGGCCCGCGATTTCGGGATCTCCCGGGTGTTTACCCTGACCTACCAGCCGGGTTTCTTCAAGAAACTCCAGTTTGTGCCCGTCGACAAAAGTGAGTTGCCCCACAAGGTCTGGAGTGATTGTATAAATTGCCCGATGTTCCCCGACTGTAACGAGGAAGCCCTGATCTGGGACAAGGAGAAGGTTTGATGCTTGCAAATATGTTGAAAAAGCTGTTCGGCAGCCAGAATGAGCGGCTGCTTAAGGCCATGCAGCCGGCGGTGGAGCGGATCAACGCCTTGGAACCGGAAATCAAGGCCCTGGACGATGCCGCCCTGGTGGCCAAAACCGCCGAGTTTCGCGAGCGCCTGGCTCAGGGAGCCACGGAGGATGAGTTGCTGCCCGAGGCCTTTGCCGTGGTTCGCGAGGCTTCAAGCCGGGTCCTGGGGATGCGTCATTTCGATGTTCAGTTGATCGGCGGCATGGTGCTGCACCAGGGCCGGATCGCCGAGATGAAAACCGGTGAGGGCAAGACCCTGGTGGCCACCTTGGCGGTTTATCTCAACGCCCTGGCCGGTCGGGGGGTGCATGTGGTCACGGTCAACGATTACCTGGCCCGCCGGGATTCGGAATGGATGGGCAAGCTTTACTCCTTCCTCGGCCTGACGGTGGGGGTGATCGTCCATGGCCTTGACGACCAGCAGCGCAAGGAGGCCTACGCCGCCGATGTCACCTACGGCACCAATAACGAATTCGGCTTCGACTACCTGCGCGACAACATGAAGTTCCGGGTGGAGGACTTCTGCCAGCGGGAGTTCAATTTCGCCATCGTCGACGAGGTGGACTCCATCCTGATCGACGAGGCCCGGACTCCGCTGATCATCTCCGGCCCGGCCGATGCCTCCACCGAGCTCTATGTCAAGGTCAACACCCTCTTGCCCCGCTTTCAGGCGGAGACCCACTTCACCGTCGATGAAAAGGCCAAATCGGTGGCCCTGACCGAGGAAGGGGTGGCCCTGGGGGAGGAGCTGCTGGGGGTGGAAAATCTTTATGATCCACGCAATATCGAGCAATTGCATCACCTGACCCAAGCCCTGAAGGCCCACGTCCTCTTCAAGCGCGACGTCGATTACCTGGTCCGGGACGATCAGGTGGTGATCGTCGATGAGTTCACCGGCCGGGCCATGGCCGGGCGCCGGTTCAGCGACGGCTTGCACCAGGCCCTGGAGGCCAAGGAGGGGGTACGGGTGGAGCGGGAAAACCAGACCATGGCCTCCATCACCTTCCAGAACTATTTCCGGATGTACGATAAGCTGGCGGGGATGACCGGGACCGCCGACACCGAGGCCGCCGAGTTCAAGAAGATCTACAACCTGGACGTGGTGGTGATTCCCACCCATCACCCCATGATCCGGATCGACTACCCCGATGCCATTTACAAGACTCTGGCCGCCAAGTACCGAGCCATCGTCCGGGAGATCAAGGCGCTGCACGAGAAGGGACAGCCGGTGCTGGTGGGTACCATCAATATTGATGTCTCCGAAAAAATCTCGGCCATGCTCAAGAAGGAGAAAATTCCCCACGCGGTCCTCAACGCCAAACACCATGAGAAGGAGGCGGAGATTGTCGCCGATGCCGGCCAGAAGGGGAAGGTGACCATTGCCACCAACATGGCGGGCCGGGGGACCGACATAAAGTTGGGCGAGGGGGTTGCCGAATTGGGGGGCCTCCATATCCTGGGCACCGGCCGGCACGAATCACGGCGGATCGACAACCAGTTGCGGGGCCGTTCCGGCCGCCAGGGCGATTCCGGCTCCTCCCGTTTCTTCCTCTCGCTAGAGGATGATCTGCTGCGGATTTTCGGTTCCGACCGGATCTCCGGGATCATGGATCGGCTGGGGATGGAGGAGGATGAGCCCATCGAACACAACATGATCAGCAAGGCGATCGAGAACGCCCAGCGCAAGGTGGAGGGGCACAACTTCGAAATCCGTAAGCACCTGCTGGAATATGACGACGTGATGAACAAGCAGCGCGAGGTGATTTACAGCCAGCGCCGCGAGGTGCTCTCCAGTACCGATCTCAAGGAGGTGGTCTGGGAGATGGTCGAGGATATGGTTCAGGGCCTGGTGGCCGAATTCGCCGACGAGAAGGTACTCTCGGCGGATTGGGACTGGGATGGGCTTAACGAGCGCTGCGCCATCCTCTTCGGTTTCACCCCGGAGTGGGACGAAGCGGCCCGGGCCGATCTCAACGCCGAGCAGCTGAGCGACCGCCTGCGGCAGGAGCTGCTTCGGCGCTATGAGGAGCGGGAAGCCCAGGTGGGGACGGAGAATATGCGCCAGCTGGAGCGGATTATCCTCCTACAGATGGTGGACAGCCACTGGAAGGAGCACCTGCTCAACATGGATCACCTCAAGGAGGGGATCGGCCTGAGGGGTTATGGCCAGAAAAACCCGCTGATCGAGTACAAACGGGAAGGTTTCCAGATGTTCATGGAGATGATCGACCGGATGCGGGAGCAGACGGTCAGCACCCTGTTTCGGGTCCGCTTGGTGCGGGATGACGAGGTGGAGGCGATGGAAGCCCAGCAGCGCAACCGCCGGCCCCCCATGCAGTTGAGCCGGAAGGAGGCGGGGGGGGCGCGCCAGCCCACGGTGAACCGGCCCGAGGAGAAGGTGGGGCGCAATGCCCCCTGTCCCTGTGGCAGCGGCAAGAAGTACAAGCGGTGCTGCGGCCGGCAGTGAGGGCCTGGTGGTGGGTGGCTCTTGCCATTAATTTAAGACAATTTTTGGAGGAGAGGGGCGATGACGCTTGCGGTGCGGGGTTTTCGGGCAGCGGCGGTAAAGTCGGGGATTCGGGGCAAGGATCGGCTGGATCTGGGCTTGATCGTCAGTGAGCGGCCCGCCGCCGCCGCCGGAGTTTTCACCACCAACACGGTCAAGGCGGCCCCGGTGCTGCTGGGCGCCTCCCGGCTCAAAGGGGGGCGGGCCCAGGCGATTCTGGTCAATTCCGGGATCGCCAATGCCTGTACCGGCGAGGAGGGGATGCGCAACGCCCGCCTCTGTGGGGCGATGCTGGCCGACAACCTGGGCATCGAGGAAGAGCTGGTGCAGCTCTCCTCCACCGGGGTGATCGGCATGCAGTTGGATGTCGAGTGCTTTCGGGGCGCGATCCCCAGGTTGGCCGCCGGCTTGCGGGACGACTCCGCGGGGCTGGAGGCGGTGGGGCGGGCGATCATGACCACCGATACCGTGCCCAAGAGCGCGGTTCGGAGCTTCGAACTCGACGGGGTGGAGGTCCGGATCACCGGCCTGGCCAAGGGAGCCGGGATGATCATGCCGGACATGGCCACCATGCTCTGCTTTATCCTCACCGATGCCGCCGTCGATCCGGATCTGCTGCGGCGGATGCTGCGGCGCGGGGTCGAGGCCTCTTTCAATCGGATCACCATCGATGGCGATACCAGCACCAACGACACGGTCCTGCTGTTGGCCAACGGCAGTTCCGGGGCGGCCCCTTTGGCGGAGGGTTCCCCCGCGCAAATGCTCTTTGAAGAGCGGTTGCGCTCCCTGTGCCTGGATCTGGCCCGCCAGGTGGTGCGGGACGGGGAGGGGGCCAGCAAGCTGGTGACCATCCGGGTGGAGGGGGCGGTCGATGAGGCCCAGGCCCGGCAGGCGGCCCGGACCATCGCCAACTCCAGCCTGGTCAAGACCGCCTTCTTCGGCGAGGACGCCAACTGGGGCCGGATTATCGCCGCCCTGGGTCGTTCCGGAGCCACGTTCGACCAGAACGCGGTGAGTATCGCCTTTGACGGGGTGGTGATGGTGAAGGATGGGGTGGGGCAGGGGGCCGAGGTCGAGGCCCGGGCCACTGCGGTGCTGAAGCAGCCGGAGTTCACGGTCACCGTCGATCTGCGGGCCGGTTCCGCGGCCACCAACTATCTCACCTGCGATTTTTCCATCGATTACGTGAAGATCAACGCCGATTACCGCACCTGAAAAGGGTCTGTTTGGCCGGATAATCAGTCGTTGTATTTATCGTAGCAGGCCAGCAGGAACTCCCTTTCGGCGGCAGCCAGAACTTTCTTGGCTTCGGCGGCGTCCTTGGCGATCTGGGCCGTCAGTTCGGCGGGGCCGTCGAACTTCTGTTCGCCGCGCAGGTGCTTGAGCAGGTTGATCTTGATCGGCTTGCCGTAGATATCCTGGTTGAAATCGAAGATATGGGTCTCCGCCGAGAGCTGCCCTTCGGCGAAGGTGGGGTTGTAACCGATGTTGAGCACCCCGCCGTAGCATTTGCCGTCGTAAACCACCTGGGTGACGTAAACTCCATGCTTGGGGCAGAGATCGTTTTCGTTGATGCTCAGGTTGGCGGTGGGAAAGCCCAGGATGCTGCCGCCCCGCTTCTTGCCCATCTGCACCACCCCGCGCAACTGGTAGAAGCGGCCCAGCAGCTTGGTAACCTCCTCCATCCGGCCGGCCGCCACCAACTCCCGCACCTTGCTGCTGCTCACTATCATGTCATCCACGGTGTAGGCTTCGATCACCCGGACGGTGAAGCCCTTCTCCCGCCCCTGGGCCTTGAGGAATTCGGTGTCGCCCCGGCGGCCCTTGCCGAAGGCGTAGTCGTAGCCCACCACCAGCTCCCGCACCCCCAGGGTTTTGATCAGGATCTCATCGACGAAACTCTCCGCCGCCATGGCGGCAAACTCGCGGGTGAAGGGCAGGACCAGCAGTTGATCGACCCCGGACTGGGCGATCAGTTCCGCCTTCTGTTCATAGGTGGAGATCAGCTTGATCCCCCGCTCCGGACAGATCACCTGCAGGGGGTGAGGATCGAAGGTGATGGCCACGGCGGTGCCATGGTGTTGGTGGGCCAGCCGCCGCACGGCGTCGAAGAGCTGCTGGTGGCCGAGATGGACGCCGTCGAAGTTGCCGATGGTAACGCAGGCGTGGGGAAAGGGGGTGGGGATCTGATCCAGACTGGTGCGAATTTCCATTATATTCCAGGTCTCTGTGGGATTTATTGATAAAAAACGTAACCCCTGCCGGGAAATTGTCTTGACAACAGCGGCGGGAAGTCTATATTATCGCCTTTTCAAACACGGGGCCGAAGTGGCGGAACTGGTAGACGCGCTAGGTTCAGGGTCTAGTGGGGGTTTCCCCGTGGGAGTTCGAGTCTCCCCTTCGGCACCAGGTTAAACATCAGAAGCGTAATTCCTTCGGGGATTACGCTTTTTTGTTTGGCGGCCCGGAGTTTGGTCCTTTCCTTGCCCCCCGGCGCGAAAGTGCCCGTTTTCTACAGAGCTTTCCGGGAAAAGTCAAGCGCCACTCCCGGCGGTTTCGATATTTAGGGGTTGAATCATTGGGGGAAATCAGGCAAAGTAATGAGTCAACCTTTGGTCAGCTCAGCAGACTTCACTTACCCGCAAGAGGATTTTTTTATGGCATGGGATAATCAGCAGCCCCCCTGGGGGCAGCGTAAAGGCGGCCAGTCGCCGGAAGAGCAGTTGGCGGCCATGGTCAGAAAGATCAAAAGCTTTTTTGAGGGCGGAGGCTCGGGGGGTGATGGCGGCGGACAGCGTTCCGACGAGCCTGGCGGCGGTGGGATCAACGCCGGTACCGTGGCTATGGTGGTCGGGGTGGTGTTGGCCGGTTTCCTGCTCTTCTCCTCCTTCTACACCATCCGCCCCGGCGAACAGGGGGTGGTCCTGCGCCTGGGTAAGTACAACAAGACCACCATGCCCGGTCTCAACTACAAAATCCCCTTGGCGGACGTGGTTTACAAGGTGGATATGGAGTCGGTGCGCAAGGAGCAGTTCGGTTTCCGCTCCCGCACGGTGGCCGACCGCACCCAGTATCAGAAGCAGGGCTACACCCAGGAATCGCTGATGCTGACCAGTGATCGTAACGTGATCGACATGGAGTGGGTGGTTCAGTACCGGGTGGACGAGCCCTACCATTTTCTCTTCCGGATTCGGGATGTGCCCCAAGCGGTTCGTGACGTCAGCGAGATGACCCTGCGCCGGCTGGTGGGTAATATGGATTTCGACGCGGTTCTGGATGGCCGGGCCATCCTGGCCGACGCCATGGCTCGGGAGCTGCAGGAAACCCTCAATCGCTACGAAAGCGGGGTGCGGATCATCACCGTGCAGCTGCAGGACGTCAACCCGCCCGAACCGGTCAAGCCCGCCTTCAACGAGGTCAACGAGGCCGATCAGGATATGAAACGGCTGATCAACGAGGCCGAGGAGATCTATAACCGGGAAGTGCCTCGAGCCCGTGGTGATGCCCGCAAGACGGTGGAAGAGGCCCGCGGCTACGCCACCGAACGGGTCAACCTGGCCCAGGGTGAAACCAGCCGTTTTCTGGCCCTGCTGGAGGAGTATCGGGGCGCCAAAGAGGTAACCCGGCAACGACTCTACCTTGAAACCCTGCAGCGGGTCTTGCCGGAAGTCAATGAGGTGGTGGTGATCGACAAGGAGCAGAAGTCGTTGCTGCCCCTGCTGAACCTGGGCGCCACCGGCAAGAAGTAGGATACAAAATTTCAAACAACCGCTGCGGAGGTTTTTGTGAAAAATATTGTGCGTACATTGTTGATTATAGTTATTGCCGGCCTGGGCTTGGTGGTGGCCAACGGGGTCTATGTGCTGCCGGAGGACCGTCAGGCGGTGGTTACCCAGTTCGGTCGGCCGGTGGGTGAGCCGGTGACCGAGGCGGGACTCAAGTTCAAGACCCCCTTTATTCAGGATGTTACCTATTTTGATAAACGGATCCAGATCTGGGACGGCGATCCCAATCAGATTCCCACCCGGGACAAGACCTTTGTTCATATTGATGCCACTGCCCGCTGGCGGATCGTCGATCCCCTGCGTTTTATGCAGTCGCTTCATGATGTCAATCGGGCTCAGGGCGTGCTCGATGCCATCATCGACGGTACCATCCGCGACTTCGTCAACCAGAACAACCTGGTGGAATTTATTCGCAGTTCCGACTGGCAGCCCCAGGCCATGCGAGTCAGCATGCTGGAGCCCGACGAGATTGAGTATGTCTCTTTAGGTCGGGATGTGATCTCCAATATGATCCATGCCCGGGCCGCCGAGGTGGTGGAACAGTACGGAATTGAGCTGGTGGACGTGATGCTGCGCCGGGTAAACTATATCGATTCCGTGCAGCGGCGGGTTTTTGATCGGATGATCTCGGAGCGGAAGCGGATCGCCGCCGACCTGCGTTCCCGCGGCGAGGGTAACAAGTCTGAGATTCTGGGCAAGATGGAGCGCGATCTCCTGGAAATTCGCTCTGAGGCCACCAAGGAAGCCCTGACCCTGATGGGTAAAGCCGATGCCCAGGCCGCCCGGATCTATTCCGAGGCCTACAGCCGGGATCCCGATTTCTATACTTTTCACAAAACCCTGGAAACCTACCGGGCAACCATGGGGAGCAACACCCGCCTGGTGCTGACCACCGATTCGCCCCTTTATCGCTATCTGGAAAACATCGAATAGTAAGCCGGGTTGAGCCGTGCCCCTGTTCCGGCGCGGCTCAACCTCTTATTTGAGGAGCGCGATCAGCTCCCGGGTGGCGGCTTCCATATCTTTGGCCTGAGTGATGGCGGTGACCACCGCCGGCCGGCGGACCCCCGCGGCCCGCAGCTCCGGCAGATGGCGGCCCTTGATGCCGCCCATCACCGTGAAGGGCAACTCGGAGTGCCGGGAAAAACGGGAGATCGCCTCGATCCCCAGAAATTCCTTGATCCCCTCCTTGGTGCCGGTGGTAAAAAGCGGCCCGATATTGTAGTAGGACGCCCCTCGTTGGGCGGCGCTTTGGGCCTGCTCCTCGGTGTTGCAGGAGACCCCGATCAGCAGTTCGGGGGCGAACCGGCGCACCTCTTCGGCGGGCAGGTCGTCATTGCCCAGATGGACGCCGTCGGCGTCGCTGAGCAGGGCGATATCCAGCCGGTCGTTAACGATGAACAGAGCCCCGGCTTCCCGGGTGGCCCGGCGGAAGGCGTGGGCTTTGGCCAGCAGGGCCCGGCCGCCGGACTCCTTGTCCCGTAACTGGACGATCTTGGCGCCTCCGGCCAGCACCGCCGCCAGCCACTCCAGATCGGTGCGGCCCCCGGCCAGCTTCTCGCAGGAAACCGGATAAAGGCTGACCTCATCGATAAATTTTCTTAGTCGTTCTTTGTGGCTATCCATCCTCTCCCGACTTCTCCCGGCTGTGTTTGTCGATTAAGTTTCTTGAAAATACTCAGCGTTGGCGGTAGATTACCCGATCCGCTTTGAAACCACATCAGATTTTCTGGCCGTTAGGGCCGCTGAATCATAAGGAGTATCCGGCCATGCCTCACAGATATTATACCGGCGAAAAAGTAGAAATGAAGATCGACGGCCAAGTCCATGAGCTGCCGGTGGTGGTGGGTACCGAGGGGGAAAAGGCGATCGATATTCGCACCCTGCGGGCCAGCACCGGCTATATCACCCTGGACAGCGGTTATGCCAATACCGGCTCCTGTATCAGCAACATCACCTATCTCGACGGCGAGAAGGGGATTCTCAGCTATCGCGGTTACGATATTGCCGATCTGGCGGAAAACTGCACCTTCGTCGAGGTGGCCTACCTGCTGGACCACGGCTCCCTGCCCACCCGTGATGAGTTGAGCCAGTTCAGCCAGATGCTCAACGACTTCGCGATGATTCACGAAGATATGCTCCGCTTTTTCGACGGCTATCCGCCCAAAAGCCCGCCAATGGCCATCCTGTCATCCATGGTCAACTCGTTGTGCAGCTTTTATCCCGAAATGACGGATAATCCGCTGGAGAATATCGACAAGATGTCCGCCCGGCTGCTCTCCAAGGTACGGACCATCGCCGCTTTCTCCTACAAGAAGTCCATGGGGCACCCCCTGGTTTATCCGCGCCACGACCTCTCCTATTGCGCCAACTTTCTCAACATGATGTTCGATTCCCCGGTCAAGCCTTATGAGGTCAACCACAAGGTGGTGGCGGCGCTAAATAAGTTGCTGATCTTGCACGGCGATCATGAGCAGAACTGCTCCACCTCCACGGTGCGGATGGTGGGCAGCGCCCGGGTCAACCTCTACGCTTCGGTTTCCGCCGGGATCAGCGCCCTCTGGGGACCGCTCCATGGCGGGGCCAACGAGGCGGTGATGGAGATGCTGGAGAGCATCCACCAGGGCGGCGGTAATTTCCGCCAGTTTGTCGAGCGGGCCAAGGACCCCAAGGACCCCTTCCGGCTGGTGGGCTTCGGGCACCGGGTTTACAAGACCTTTGATCCCCGTTGCCGGATTATCAAGCAGGCCTGCGACGAGGTGCTTGATGACCTCAAGGTGGTGGATCCCCTGCTCGATATCGCCAAGGAGTTGGAGGAGGTGGCCCTCAAGGACGACTATTTCATCGAGCGCAGCCTTTATCCCAACGTGGACTTTTACTCCGGGATCATCTACCGGGCCATCGGGATTCCCACCAACATGTTCACGGTGATGTTCGCCCTGGGCAGGTTGCCCGGCTGGATCGCCCACTGGAAGGAGATGTGGGACGACCCGGCCTGGCGGATCAGCCGGCCCCGCCAGATCTACGTGGGGCCGCTCAGCCGTCCCTTTGTCCCCATGGATCAGCGCGGATTATGATATTGCCTTGACGTGACCGGGGATTGCGTGGTTAAGATGCCGGGCTGGACCGTCTATTTTACTACTTGATCATTTTAAGGAAATTGGCATGCGTACCGACATTGTCCATATCGGCGCCGGGGAGTTGACCTACGAAATCCGTAATATCGTCAATGTCGGCGAAAAACTGCAGAAGCTGGGAATCAAGACCTACTGGGAGAATATCGGCGACCCGGTGGCCAAGGGCGAAGAGATTCCTCTGTGGATGAAAAAGCTGGTGGCCGAGTGCGCCATGGAGAACTCCTCCTACGGCTACAGCCCCACCCGGGGCATTCTGACCACCCGCGAATTTCTGGCCGCCGAGGTCAACCGCCGGGGCGGGGTCCAGATCGGGCCCGACGACATCCTCTTCTTCAACGGCCTGGGTGACGCGATCAGCAAGATTTACGGGATGCTGCGCCGCAACGCCCGGGTGGTGGTCTCCTCCCCGAGCTATACCACCCACTCCTCGGCCGAGGCGAGCCATGCCGGTGATCGGCCGGTCAGCTACCGGCTTGATCCGCGCAACAACTGGTTTCCCGATCTGGAAGATATGGAAAACCGGATCAAGTACAATCCGGCGGTGGCCGGGATCCTGATGATCAATCCCGACAACCCCACCGGGGCGGTCTATCCCGAGGAGATTCTGCGAGGGGTCGTGGCTCTGGCCCGCAAATACGATCTCTTTATCATCTGCGACGAGGTTTACCACCGGATCGTCTATAACGGCCGTAAAACCAAGTCGCTGGCCGAGGTGATCGGCGACGTGCCGGCCATTGCCATGCGCGGGATCTCCAAGGAGATGCCCTGGCCCGGTTCCCGCTGCGGCTGGATCGAGGTGTACAACGGCGACAAGGACCCGATGTTCCAGAAGTATGTCGGTTCGATCCTCAACTCCAAGATGGTCGAGGTCTGCTCCACCACCCTGCCGCAGATGGTGCTGCCGGCCATCCTGACCCATCCCCAGTACAACGCCTATCTGGCCGAGCGGGTGGACCGCTACGAGCGGGCCTCCAATATCGCCTATAACACCCTGAAGGAGGTTGACGGCCTGATCGTCAACCGCACCGACGGGGCCTTTTACATGAGCGTGGCCTTCGAGCCCGGGATTCTCAATCACCGCCAGACCCTGCCCATCGAAAACAACGAGGTGCGGGAGCATGTCGAGCAGCTGGTGGCCCAGCCGGGTACCTCGCCGGACAAGCGCTTTGTTTACTATCTGCTGGGTTCCACCGGGATCTGCGTGGTGCCGCTCAGCTCTTTCGCCACCGAGCTGCAGGGTTTCCGCACCACCCTGCTGGAGCGCGACGAGGAGCGGTTCCGCAAGATCTGCGGCACCCTGGCTGAGGCCATCAGGCGGTACCTCGCTTCCTAAGTCCCGCGTTGTCACGGCCCGGCCGGCTGTGATACCATTGGCGGCATGGATACCGTCGCCGTCAAAGCCGCCGGGCAGGTAGTCTTCCACGCCGAGGGATTGAGCAAAATCTACCGGATGGGCGAGGTCGAGGTCAAAGCCTTGGCCGGGGTCGACCTCGATCTTTACCAGGGTTAGTTTGTGGTCCTGCTGGGGGCCTTCCGGCAGCGGCAAATCCACCCTGCTCAATATCCTCGGCGGTCTCGATTTCGCCACCTCCGGCACCGTTCTCTGCGGCGAGCGCAACCTCACCGCCTTCCGCTTTCCCGGTCTTGCCGGCCGCCTTAAAAGAAATCTTGTCAAAAGTTGAACTGTATGTTCTGGCGGAGAAATGTTATCATGGCCACTTCGAGGATTGCTGACAACCATCAATTGGAGGAGGCTCCCCGTGACCAGGGATGAACATATCGCCTACTGGTTGGCTGAATCGGACAAAGACCTGGTAGTTATGCAGAGCCTATTCGGCAGTGGCCATTACACTTGGGCCCTTTTTGTCGGTCACTTGGCGTTGGAGAAGGCGTTGAAGGGGCTTTATGTTCAACGGATAGATCTCCAGGTCCTCACATCCATCACTTGCTGAAGATTGCCCGTGATTGCGGCCTCTACTTAACCGACGAGCAAGAAGATTTTCTCCTGGAGGTAACGGCCTACAATCTCAAGGGCCGCTATCCAGACTATAAACAGAGCTTTGCCCGCAAGGCGACCCGCGACTTCACCGCAACCCGTATCGAACAGATCAAGGAGATGCAGCAATGGCTCAAGGCACAAGTGGCAGGGTAATTGATAAACAGATCGGGCGGTACATTGAGACCTTGCGGGAAAATAGGATCTCGATTTGGCGTCTTTATCTCTTTGGCTCCTACGCCAAGGGGCGGGCTCGGGCAGAGAGCGACATCGACCTTGCCGTGTTCCTGGACCAAGACGAGATTGACGGCTTTGACGAAGATCTCCAACTGCTGCGGTTGACTCGCAACGTGGATCTGCGTATCGAACCCCACTCATTTTCCCGCCGAGACTTTGAAAATCCCGACCCTTTTGTGCGGGAGATCATTAACACCGGAGAACGGATTCTATAACGTCATATTTCTACGACGTACACCATAATAGTTCGTATCCGCGGACGGTGCCGTTGGGGGTGTTATGTCCGACCGGCTGAAGTTTGAACGTTTTTTGTGGTTCCATCGCCAGGTTAAGGACGGCCGGTTTCCCAATGCTTCGTCCCTGGTGGCCGAGTACGGCGTTTCGGCCCGTACCGCCCAGCGGGACATCGAATTTATCCGCGACCGCCTGCACGCGCCTTTGCACTACCAGCCCCGTCGCCGGGGCTACTCCTACACCGACCAAACCTACGAACTTCCCGCCGCCTGGATCAATGAAACCAATGTTCTGGCCCTGGCTCTGGCGGTGCGCCTGGCCGCCACGGTGCCGGATGTCGCGATGAAGGTGGAGCTTTGTTGCCTGATCGACAAGGTGTTTCCCCTGGCCGGTAAGGGGGCGGGCTCCTGTCTGGAGCGGGTGGGGGAGAAGATCTCGGTCAAGAATATTGAATACTCCCGGGTGGAGGAGCACTGTTTCCGCCTGCTGATCCAGGCCCTCTTCGCTGATCGCTCGCTTGCCATAACTTACCACTCCCCCCACAGCGGCATCA